>NZ_JABWQQ010000005.1:0-269219 GCF_014268555.1 Pseudomonas sp. SWRI111
TTTTCAGAAATACAAATGCCCCGACAAGTCGGGGCATTTGTATTTAACCGGGGCAGATTGCGTTTTCACACAGTCTGTGAATGCGCGGTTTTTTTTGGCGTTTAATTTCTCAGTCTTGCTAATCGCGACGCTCGGAAGACAGCTGCGATATCTGTAGGAAGATTCTGAAGTGATGTTTCTGGCACGTTTGCAGCGTTGTTAGGTTCTCCTGCGAGCTAGTAATCTCCGGACGCCATCGCCGCCCAGGATTGTTTCCATGCTCACAAATGCTGCTCCAACAACAAAGGAAGCAGCCGGCCAAGCAACTTGGACCGATCTTGCTTTACCCGACTTGCGAACGCTCTCGAAAGAACTTCGATCAGCCGCAATCGAGGAAATAAAGAGGGCTGACGATGCCGCGGGTGCCTTGGGAATACTCCTTGAATACTTCGGATTCATTGATGAATCAGTCATGGCCGTCACCATCCTGACGCCTATTGGAAACGTTGCGGTTGCGAGAGAAAAACTGGCCCACATCGTTGAGAAACGCCCGGATTCCCGCGAGCGCTATGTTCGACACGCTATCGATACCTTAACGGGTCCCTTTGAAATATGGAGAATTCGTTACGATAACGGCGGACATCGAATGGCATTCATCAATGCCTATGAGGCAAAAAACGACATGCTTGTGGTTGTGGACATTCGCAATGGACACGTTTTATGGAATTTCATGCACGCTCCGGCGAGAGCGATGAACAGGCATCGAAAAGGCCTGCTTTTGTATAAGCGGTACATTCTTACGGACAAAAAAAGGGCAGCCATCGGGCCGCCCATAACATCTAAATCCCGATATTTGCATCCCCAGGAAATGGGATGAAGAGGTCTCACCTGACACCGATGTTGCAGCATCGCTGAGGTACCTACGTCTGCTATCGCCCTGCAAGGCAACAGATTTCGCGCTCTTGTTGGCATTCTTGGGAAACAGGGCAGACAAGTCAAATCAATTGTCAGAACATTTGTTTCAGCGGAGCCACACATAGCCACTTTGTTATCGCTCAAAAGCCTATCGTCGTTTGCCTGTAAAGTGCGCCCCGTTCCGACCCAACGCTTATGGAGCTTCCCTTGCCAGACACCCGCCCCCCCATCCTCGACGAAATCGACCGCCAGTTGATCGCCGCTCTGCAGATCAATGCCCGCGAAAGCGTGGCCATGCTCGCTCGGCAACTGGGGATTGCTCGCACCACCGTCACTTCGCGTCTGGCACGCCTGGAAAAAGCCAAAGTGATTACCGGTTACGGCGTACGCCTCGGCCAGCGCGTGGTCGACGGCGGCTTGCAGGCATACGTCGGGATCAAGGTGCAGCCGCGCTCCGGCAAGGAAGTGCTGCGGCGCTTGAGTGCGATGGCGCAGGTGCAACAGCTCTGTGCGGTGAGTGGCGAGTTTGATTATGTGGCTTGGCTACGGACGGATTCGCCGGAGCAGCTCGATCAGTTGCTGGACCAGATTGGCAGTGTCGATGGGGTGGAGAAAACCACGACTTCGATTATTTTAAGTAGCAAGATTGATCGGGGACAGCCGGTTTAAGATATTGGCAGGACTCCCGGGTGGGTGACAGGACCTCTTCGCGAGCAGGCTCGCGCCTACAATCTGGTCGGTCTGTAGTCATCGATCGTCACTTTGATTGATTGGCTGGCAAAACGACGACACTTTGCGCCTTATTAACGTGTTCTACCCTCCCTAGAATGGCTGGCATCTTTTCCTATACTCAGACGCGAATCCTGCGTCGGGTCGCCAGTAAGGTCAGCCAATGAACAAGAACAATCGCCATCCTGCAGACGGCAAGAAACCAGTCACGATTTTCGGCCCGGACTTTCCTTTCGCGTTTGACGACTGGATCGAGCACCCCGCCGGCCTGGGCAGTATTCCTGAGCATAACCATGGCGCCGAAGTGGCAATTGTCGGCGCGGGCATTGCCGGTCTGGTGGCTGCGTATGAACTGATGAAACTCGGTTTGAAGCCGGTGGTGTACGAGGCATCGAAGCTCGGCGGCCGTCTGCGCTCGCAAGCCTTCAACGGCACCGACGCCATCGTCGCGGAACTCGGCGGCATGCGTTTCCCGGTGTCTTCCACGGCGTTCTATCACTACGTCGACAAGCTCGGTCTGGAAACCAAACCTTTCCCGAACCCGCTGACGGGTGCCTCAGGCAGCACCGTGATCGACCTGGAAGGCGAGACCTATTACGCAGAAAGCCTGAAGGATCTTCCAGCATTGTTTCAGGAAGTGGCAGACGCTTGGGCGGATGCGTTGGAAGCCGGTTCGCAGTTCTCCGATATCCAGCAAGCCATTCGCGACCGCGATGTGCCGCGCCTGAAGGAACTGTGGAACAAGCTCGTGCCGCTGTGGGACGACCGGACCTTTTACGACTTCGTCGCGACCTCGAAAGCCTTCGCCAAATTGTCGTTCCAGCACCGTGAAGTGTTCGGCCAAGTGGGCTTCGGCACCGGCGGCTGGGATTCTGACTTTCCCAACTCCATGCTGGAAATTTTCCGCGTAGTGATGACCAACTGCGACGATCACCAACACCTGGTGGTCGGCGGTGTCGAGCAGGTGCCACAAGGCATCTGGCGGCATGTGCCGGAGCGCTGCGTGCATTGGCCCGCGGGCACCAGCCTGAAATCCCTGCACCGTGGCGCACCGCGTTCCGGTGTGAAAAAAATTGCTCATGCCCCGGGTGGCCGCTTCGCCGTTACCGACAACAACGGTGACACCCGCGAATACGCCGCCGTGCTGACCACCTGCCAGAGCTGGCTGCTGACCACGCAGATCGAATGCGACGAAACCCTGTTCTCGCAGAAGATGTGGATGGCTCTCGACCGCACGCGCTACATGCAGTCGTCGAAGACTTTCGTGATGGTCGACCGGCCGTTCTGGAAGGACAAGGACCCCGAGACCGGCCGCGACCTGATGAGCATGACCCTCACCGATCGTCTGACCCGTGGCACCTACCTGTTCGACAACGGCGACGACAAGCCGGGGGTGATTTGCCTGTCGTATTCATGGATGAGCGACGCGTTGAAAATGCTCCCGCATCCGGTGGAAAAACGCGTTGAGCTGGCGTTGAACGCGTTGAAAAAGATCTACCCGAAAGTCGACATCGCCGCGCGCATCATCGGCGATCCGATCACCGTGTCCTGGGAGGCCGATCCGTATTTCCTCGGTGCCTTCAAAGGCGCGCTGCCGGGCCATTACCGCTACAACCAGCGCATGTACGCGCACTTCATGCAGGACGAGATGCCGGCCGAGCAGCGCGGGATTTTCATCGCCGGCGACGATGTGTCATGGACACCGGCATGGGTCGAAGGCGCGGTGCAGACTTCGCTCAATGCGGTATGGGGAATCATGAACCACTTCGGCGGGTCCACACATAAAGAGAACCCCGGCCCGGGTGATGTGTTCAAAGACATCGGCCCTATCGCCCTGCCCGAGTAAGAGGAATCCCTGATGCGTGTAGCCGTTTACCAATGTCCGCCGTTACCACTCGACCCCGTCGCCAACCTGCATCGCCTGCATCAAGTGGCGATGGAGGCCAAAGGCGCTGATCTGCTGGTGCTGCCGGAGATGTTCATGACCGGCTACAACATCGGCGCCGAAGCGGTCAGCACCCTGGCCGAGGTCTACAACGGTGAATGGGCGCAGCAGATCGGCCGGATCGCCAAGGCTGCCGGCCTGGCGATCGTTTACGGTTACCCCGAGCGCACCGCTGACGGGCAGATTTACAACGCTGTGCAACTGATCGACGCGCACGGCGAGCGGCTGTGCAACTACCGCAAATCGCATCTGTTCGGCGACCTCGACCGGTCTATGTTCAGCCCTGGCGATGCGGAGTTGCCGGTGGTTGAACTGAACGGCTGGAAGCTCGGATTCCTGATCTGCTACGACCTGGAATTTCCGGAAAACACTCGTCGTCTGGCCTTGGCCGGCGCCGAGCTGATTGTGGTGCCGACGGCAAACATGATTCCGTTCGACTTCGTCGCCGATGTCACCGTGCGTGCCCGCGCCTTCGAAAACCATTGCTATGTGGCTTACGCCAATTACTGCGGGCATGAAGGCGATATTCAGTACTGCGGGCAAAGCAGCCTCGCCGCGCCGGACGGCAGCCGTATCGCTCTGGCAGGTCTGGACGAAGCGTTGATCGTTGGCGAACTGGACCGACAACTGATGAACGACTCACGCCAGGCCAACCGCTATCTCAGCGACCGCCGTCCAGAGCTTTACGGCGCGCTCAACCGGCGCTAATCCGCTAGCATGAGCACTTCACTGTTCTGGAAGTGCCCATGCCTGCGCCGACTCACCCCCGCCCCCACATTGAAACCCTGGCCAACGGCCTGCGCGTGACCCTGCGCCATGTGCCGGGCCTCAAGCGCAGTGCCGCCGCATTGCGGGTGGCCGCTGGCAGTCACGACGTGTCGCTGGCATGGCCGGGGCTGGCGCATTTTCTTGAGCACTTGCTGTTCCTCGGCACCGAGCGTTTTCCCACAGACGAAGGGCTGATGGCCTACGTGCAACGTCACGGCGGGCAGGTGAATGCCAGCACCCGCGAACGCACCACGGATTTTTTCTTCGAGTTGCCTGTGTCGTCCCTCAGCGCGGGGCTCGAGCGTCTGTCAGACATGCTCGCCCGGCCACGTATGAATCTGGACGATCAAGTGCGTGAACGGGAAGTGCTGCAGGCCGAATTCGTCGCCTGGTCGCAGGATCCGACAGCGCAACAGCAGTTTGCCTTGTATGAAGGTTTACCAGCGGAGCATCCGTTGCGCGGTTTTCATGCGGGCAATCGGGACAGCTTGCAGGTCGAATCGCCTGGGTTTCAGTCGGCGCTGAAAGATTTCCATCAGCGGTTTTATCGAACCGGGCAAATGAGCCTCAGTCTGGTCGGTCCGCAGAGTATTGATGAATTGCGGGAGTTGGCGCGGCAATTCGCAGCGGTGTTGCCGGTTGGGGATAAAGTGGCCCAGGCCGCACCGCCACCGCTGACGGTGAAAAGTTATCAACAGGTTGGCGCTCACGCGAACCTGTTATTCGCTTTCGAGGCTTTGCCCCAGTCATCCGCCGAGGCGATGGCCTTTCTCTGCCATTGGTTGAACAGCGCCAAAACCGGTGGATTGCTCGCGCATTTGCGCCAGCAAAAACTGGCCGATGGTTTGAAAGCCACGCCGATCTACCAGTTTGCCGGGCAAGCGCTGCTGCATCTTCAATTCCATGCCGACGGCGAGCACTTGAACGCCATTCACGAACAGCTGCTGGATTGGCTGAGCTTCTTCGCCCGTCAGGACTGGACGCCGTTGCGCGAGGAATACGCCGCCCTGCTTCAGCGCCAGCAGCAAGTCCGCGGCGCGTTGCAACTGGCGCGAATCGACGTCGAGCAGCATGCATTCGGCCTGTCCGAATCGGCTGCCGCCGCGCTTGAGCGCATCCTGCGGGAAATCGGCGTTGTGGATAACTTCAGCGATCAGTGGCACCTGCCCGCAGCCAATCCTTTCTTGCGCGCCAGTGAACCGCTGGCCAACGCCGGGCTGATTCGCGGCCAGACCAGCGCCCACCGTGGCCTGCGCACCTTCGCCCAGGATCGCTCGCGCAGCCGTCGCGAACGGTCGCCTATGCAGTTCAGCCAGACGCTGCCGGACTGCGGCGATGAAGGCGCGATTTATCTGCGTTGGCAGGTCGAGGCGGCAGCCAGCGTCGATCTGCGTTCAAGATTACAGCGCAGTCTGCAGCAAACCCGGCAAGACGCGTCCGAAGCCGGCGTGGAGTTGTCTTTCAGCGCCGCAGGTAACCAATGGCTGCTGAAGATGACCGGACTTCAGGAACCGATGCCTAGCATCCTTGAGCATGCGCTGAAATGTCTGACGATGATCGAAGCCGTTTCGCCGCGCGATGAGCTACAGATACCGTCGATGCCGATCCGCCAACTACTCGAAGCGTTGCCGGAAAAATGCCTGCCCACGACTGAAACCAGCGATGACGCCAATCAGCTGTGGACAACTTCGCGCTGGGACGGCCTCGCTCTAGGGCAAAATCAACAGACCCAGTCAGCCATGGGTCTGGCGCTGAGCCGCATTCCCGGCACGCCGGACACTCAGCTACCGGTGACACCGATCACCCAAGGCCAGTACCAATGGAGCCAGATCAACACGGCCTCCAGCGAACACGCCTTGCTGCTGATCTGCCCGACTGCCAGCCGCGACATCGCTGATGAAGCAGCATGGCGCCTTCTGGCTCAGTTGTGCCAGACGCCTTTTTATCAGCGCCTGCGTGTCGAACTGCAATTGGGTTACGCCGTATTCAGCGCGCTGCGCCAGTTGTACGGCAAGACTGCGATTGTCTTTGGCGTGCAATCGCCGACGACTGCGGCGGGCAAGTTCCTCGAATACATTCAGGAGTTTTTCAACGGCATTCCCGCGTTGATCGAAACGCTCGATGAAGCAAGCCTCAAGCAGCAGCGCCAAAGCCTCGCCGATCAGTTCGACGACGCCACGCTTTCCCCTAAGGATGCTGCCGAGTTGCTGTGGCAGGGCAAACTCGCTGGCCATTCGTCGGATTACCGTGAGCAGTTGGTCGCGGCGATCCAGCAGCTGAATCGCCAGGCTTTGCTCGATGCTGCGCAACGTCTGATCAATGCCGAGGGCGGTTGGCATTGCCTGGCCAATGAATCGATGCCGGACGCGCCGTGGCAAGCGGCAAACTGATCATTACCGAGGCCGCAAAGAGCTTTCTCAAAGATTCAGGGGTCATCGCGCTGAAATTTTGAGTAACATAGCCGCCTAACTAATTGGAACATCGTCGCGCTGCCGTGGACTATACCTATGGATAGCGCTATCCCAACCCACAGAAGGAGACACCTCATGGCCTGGACCAAACCTGCTTACACCGACCTGCGTATCGGCTTCGAAGTCACCATGTACTTCGCCAGCCGCTGAGTTCTGCTTACGTAGAATTGCAGTGCAACGCCTCGGCTCGCCGGGGCGTTTTATTTTCCGCGTTGAAATGATGGAGCGTTCATGTTCGTCCAGATTCTGGGTTCGGCCGCCGGTGGCGGTTTTCCGCAGTGGAACTGCAACTGCGTCAACTGCGCAGGCTTTCGCGACGGCAGCCTGAATGCCAAGGCCCGCACCCAATCGTCCATCGCCCTTTCCGATGACGGTGTGAACTGGGTGCTGTGCAACGCCTCGCCGGACATCCGCGCGCAACTGCAAAGCTTTGCCCCGATGCAACCGGGCCGCGCCCTGCGTGACACCGGCATCAGCGCGATCATCCTGATGGACAGCCAGATCGACCACACCACCGGCCTGCTCAGCCTGCGCGAAGGCTGCCCGCATCAGGTCTGGTGCACAGACATGGTCCACGAAGACCTGAGCACCGGTTTCCCCCTGTTCAAGATGCTCACGCACTGGAACGGCGGTTTGAACTGGAACCGTATCGAACTCGATCAGAGCTTCACCGTCGCGGCCTGCCCGAACCTGCGCTTCACGCCGCTGCCGCTGCGCAGCGCCGCACCGCCGTATTCGCCGCACCGTTTCGATCCGCATCCGGGTGACAACATCGGTTTGATCGTCGAAGACCTCAACACAGGTGGCAAGCTGTTCTACGCGCCGGGATTGGGCAAGGTCGATGCGCCGCTGCTGGAAACCATGGCGGGCAGCGATTGCCTGTTGGTCGACGGCACGCTGTGGGACGACGACGAAATGCAGCGCCGTGGCGTCGGCACCCGCACCGGTCGCGAAATGGGCCACCTGGCGCAGAACGGCCCCGGCGGCATGCTCGAAGTGCTGGAGCAATTGCCTGAACAGCGCAAGGTGCTTATCCACATCAACAACACCAACCCGATTCTTGACGAGGATTCGCCGGAGCGTGCGGAGCTGGCTCGGCGTAATGTTGAGGTGGCGTTTGATGGCATGAGTATTGTGCTGTAGCGCATGACCCCTTCGCGAGCAGCCTCGCTCCCACATTGGATCTGTGGCGTACACACCCCCTGTGGGAGCGGGCTTGCTCGCGAAGACGTCCGAATAGACACCCAAGATTTCAACGGTTGTTCCCCGGAGAACCGCAATGACCGACACCCCGCTGTCCCCCGCCGAATTCGAAGCGGCCCTGCGCGCCAAAGGCGCCTATTACCACATCTACCACCCCTACCACGTGGCGATGTACGAAGGCCGGGCGACCCGCGAGCAGATTCAGGGCTGGGTCGCCAACCGTTTCTACTATCAGGTGAACATCCCCCTGAAAGACGCGGCGATTCTCGCCAACTGCCCGGATCGGGAAATCCGCCGCGAGTGGATTCAGCGCTTGCTCGACCACGACGGCGCGCCCGGTGAAGACGGCGGTATCGAAGCCTGGCTGCGTCTGGGCCAGGCCGTTGGCCTCGATCCGGACCAGTTGCGCTCTCAGGCACTGGTGCTGCCCGGCGTGCGATTCGCCGTCGATGCCTACGTCAACTTCGCCCGCCGCGCCAGTTGGCAGGAAGCCGCCAGCAGCTCGCTGACCGAGCTGTTCGCGCCGCAGATCCACCAATCGCGCCTCGACAGTTGGCCGCAGCATTACCCGTGGATCGACCCGGCCGGCTACGAATATTTCCGCACCCGCCTCGGTCAGGCGCGCCGTGACGTCGAGCATGGTCTGGCGATCACGCTGGAACACTACAAGACCCGCGAAGGCCAGGAGCGCATGCTGGAAATTCTACAGTTCAAACTGGACATCCTTTGGAGCATGCTCGATGCCATGAGCATGGCCTACGAACTGAACCGTCCGCCGTATCACAGCGTGACCGAACAACGGGTCTGGCATAAAGGAATCACCTTATGAGTTTCGACCGCAGCAAAGTGCCGAGCTGGCGTCCCGGCTACCGCTTCCAGTACGAGCCGGCGCAGAAAGGTCATGTGCTGTTGTATCCGGAGGGCATGATCAAACTGAACGACAGCGCCGCGCTGATCGGTGGCTTGATTGATGGCGAACGCGATGTTGCCGCGGTCATCGCCAAGCTCGAAGAGCAGTTCCCCGACGTGCCTGAGCTTGGTGATGACATCGAGCAATTCATGGAGGTTGCCCGTGCAGAGCACTGGATCACCCTTGACTGATCTGCCGGCAAAACCTGAAGTCGGCCTGCCGCTGTGGCTGCTCGCCGAGCTGACTTATCGCTGCCCGTTGCAATGCCCCTACTGCTCCAATCCACTGGATTTCGCCGAGCAGGGCAAAGAGCTGACGACCGAACAGTGGATCAAGGTCTTTCGCGAAGCGCGGGAAATGGGCGCCGCGCAACTGGGCTTTTCCGGTGGCGAACCGCTGGTACGTCAGGACCTCGCCGAGCTGATTCGCGAAGCGCGGCAGTTGGGTTTCTACACCAACCTGATCACCTCTGGCATCGGTCTGACCGAGCAGAAAATCAGCGATTTCAAAAAGGCCGGGCTCGATCACATACAGATCAGCTTCCAGGCCAGTGACGAGCAAGTGAACAACCTGCTCGCCGGCTCGAAAAAAGCCTTCGCGCAGAAGCTGGAAATGGCCCGGGCGGTAAAGGCCCACGGCTATCCGATGGTGCTGAACTTCGTCACCCATCGGCACAACATCGACAAGATCGACCGCATCATCGAGCTGTGCATTGCGCTGGAAGCCGACTTCGTCGAACTCGCCACCTGCCAGTTCTACGGCTGGGCACAGCTCAATCGTGTCGGCCTGTTGCCGACTCAGGAACAATTGGTCCGCGCCGAACGCATCACCAACGAATACCGGGCGAAACTGGAAGCCGAAGGGCATCCGTGCAAGCTGATTTTCGTCACTCCGGACTACTACGAAGAACGCCCGAAAGCCTGCATGAACGGCTGGGGCAGTATTTTCCTGACCGTGACCCCGGACGGCACCGCCCTGCCCTGCCATGGCGCCCGTCAGTTGCCGGTGCAGTTTCCCAACGTGCGCGATCACAGCATGCAACACATCTGGTACGACTCGTTCGGCTTCAACCGCTTTCGCGGTTACGACTGGATGCCCGAGCCCTGCCGCTCTTGTGACGAGAAAGAAAAAGACTTTGGCGGCTGCCGCTGCCAGGCCTTCATGCTCACCGGCGATGCCAGCAATGCCGACCCGGTGTGCAGCAAGTCGGAACATCATGGCGTGATTCTCAAGGCCCGCGAAGAAGCCGAGCACGCCACTCAAACCATTGAACAACTGGCCTTTCGCAATGAACGAAACTCGCGCCTCATCGCCAAGGGCTGAGCCTTTCAGCGCCGCCCAAGCCGTCGCCGCCGGGACCGACTTCGCCGAATTGCAGCTCGGCGCCCACGGCTTGTTCTGGAATGAATATCGCCCCGAAGATGCGGCCTGTCGCATCTGGCATTGGCGCGACGGCGTGGCGAAACGTCTGACACCCGATGGTTTCAGCGTACGCAGCCGTGTGTACGAATACGGCGGTGGAGCGTTTTGTCTGACGCCTGACGGTGTTGTTTTCGTCAATGAAGCGGATCAACAGCTGTATCGGCAGACGCTGGAGAGTGAGCCGCAAGCGTTGACTTCGGCTGATTGCCGTTATGGCGATCTGCATTTCGCCAATGGTTGGATCCTGGCGGTCGAGGAGCAGCAGGATCAGCATCGCCTGGTGGCAATCGATTTGGTGAGCGGCGCACGGCAGGTCCTGGCCGAGGGCGCCGATTTTTATGCGGCGCCGACGCTCAGCCCGGATGGCCAGCGTCTGGCATGGGTCGAGTGGAGCCGGCCGCATCAGCCGTGGACCTCGACACGCCTGATGATCGCTGACGGTGATTTTTCCGTGCCTCGCTGTGTCGCCGGCGACCCGATGGAAGAGTCGATCCAGCAGCCGCGTTTTGACGCCCATGGCCGTTTGTATTGCCTGACCGATCGTGGCGGATTCTGGCAACCGTGGGGCGAAACGTGCGACGGGCTGCAAGCGCTGTCCAGTGCCACAGCCGACCATGCACCCGCGCCGTGGCAACTGGGCGGTTGCACCTGGTTACCTGTCGGCGATCGCGTGTTAGCCAGTTGGAGCGAAGGCGGCTTTGGGCGTTTGACTCTCGGCAATCAAGACTTCACCGGCGATTACAGCCGCTTCCGCCATCTGGCGCTGGATGAGCAGTTCATCTACTGCATCGCCGCGTCACCGCTCAGCCCTTCTGCGGTGATTGCCATTGATCGAGCGACGGGCGCAGTGAACGTTTTGGCGGGTGGCGTGGCTCCATTGCCCGACGAACGCATCAGCCGCCCGCAAACCTTGCGCTATCCCAGCGGTTCGGGTGAGGCGCACGGCTTCTTTTATCCGGCCATGGGCGATGAGCCAAAACCGCCGCTGGTGGTGTTCATCCACGGCGGCCCGACGTCGGCCTGCTACCCGATACTCGATCCGCGCATTCAGTACTGGACACAACGTGGCTTCGCCGTCGCCGACCTCAACTATCGCGGCAGCAGCGGCTATGGCCGCGAGTACCGTCAAGCGTTGCACCTGCGCTGGGGCGAGGTGGATGTCGAGGATGCTTGCGCGGTGGTCGGCTACCTGGCCGAACAGGGTTTGATCGACGGCAACTGCGCGTTCATTCGCGGTGGCAGCGCAGGCGGCTATACGACCTTGTGCGCACTGGCGTTCAGGCAGATTTTCCGCGCAGGCGCCAGCCTCTACGGCGTCAGCGACCCGGTCGCATTGGCCCGGGCCACGCACAAGTTCGAAGGCGATTACCTGGACTGGCTGATCGGCGATCCCGAGCAGGACGCCGAACGCTACGCCGCCCGCACCCCGCTGTTGCATGCGAACAACATTCGCGTGCCGGTGATTTTCTTTCAAGGTGAGCTGGATGCTGTGGTCGTGCCACAACAGACCCGCGATATGGTTGCGGCGCTCGAGCAAAACGGTATTGGTGTCGAGGCGCATTACTACCCCGACGAACGCCACGGTTTTCGCCGCGCGGCCAATCAGGCGCATGCGCTGGAACAGGAGTGGACATTTTATCGGCGGGTAATGGGATCAGAGCTTGCTCAGAACTAGCGGTGCCTCATTCGCGAGCAGGCTCGCTCCCACATAGAATTTGTATACAACACAGATCCAGTGTGGGAGCGAGCCTGCTCGCGAAAGCTATCTAATAGACGCTACCGGACTCAACGCTTGGCGATGATATACACCGCATGCACGATGCCTGGAATGTAGCCACACAACGTCAGCAAAATGTTCAACCAGAACGCCCCGCCAAACCCGACCTGCAAAAACACGCCCAGTGGCGGCAACAGAATAGCGATGATGATGCGAATGAAATCCATGGGGCAGCTCCTGAATGGGGGTTGGCTCGCCTGAGCCATACAAGCTAATCGACCAGCGCCGTTCGTCAGGGTTCACTGCAATAGCTGCACCAGACTCAAGCCAGAATTTTCAGTCCATGTTTCTGCACGATGCTCAGCAACTTCAGAGCCATTCCGCTGGGATGTTTGTCACCCGACTCCCATTGTTTTACTGTCGATGCACTGGTGTTCAGATACCGTGCAAACACCGGTTGGCTGACTTTGTTGCGCTCGCGGAGTGCCTTTATTTCCTCGGCCGGGATCGCTGCAGGTACCGATGCCAGACAGGACTCATCGAACTCCCGCATCGTTGCCTTGCTAATGGCTCCGACAGCAAGTAACGCACCGGCTGATTCGTGTATCGATTCAAAGACTTCACTTTTGAATTTCTTGCTCATGAAATATCTCCACAAATTCCTTCATCGCCAACAAATCTCCGATTTGCTCTTCGGTCAGTTGCGCATAGGCCTTCGCCAACTTACGTAAATCCCTTAATTCAATTGGGGTGATATTGCTCTGATCCTGTTTGGCGAACAGTACCTGATAGATCCAATAATGCCCGCCCTTTGCCAAGACAATCGAACGGTGACGGTTAGCATTCAAACGCTTCTTCCACACGCCCCCGCCAAGATCGTCCGCTTGCCCCTGAAGCATCTGGAGAAACGCTCCTTGCAACTCCTCGTCGGTAATCCATGCCCTGCCGGCCTGTAAGGCAAAACGTTTGGTCTTGAACAGCCTGAATGACATAGGTATCCCTTCCAAAAACATACCACCTAGTGGTACATATCGCAAAACAGCTTTTCGTCAATTTCGAGTGGGCCGCGCCCGCATCCTTTGCTGGCGTTTTCTAAAAGACCATTCGCGTCACAATCTCTCAAGCTCTAAATCCCATCTGCAAAACCCGGCCACAAAAAAACGCCCCACGCCAAAAGAATCAGGCGTGGGGCGTGCGTTATACCGCGAGACGGTTCTTTCAGTTCGGCAGTGCTTGCCAGCTCAGACGGCTATCCCCTTGCGGCATTGCAGCTGTGCCGTGCGTACGCGGGAAAAAGCGCGCCCCAACCGCAGAAGCATTTCATCGATGTTGGCTTTGCTGACGGTGAGGGCCGGAGTGAAGCGCAGGCAATCGGCTTGTGCGGCGCTGAGTATCAGGCCTTCGTGCAGCGCGGCGTGGACGACGGCGTCGGCGCAGTCTTCGGACAGGGTCAGTCCATAAAACAGGCCCTGGCCGCGCAATTCGCCATGGCCGTAGCGCTGCGCCAATCGCACCAAACCCGCGCGCAGATGCTCGCCGTTGTCGTTGACCTGCTGGAGGAAGCTACGGTCGTGCACGCTGTCGAGCACCACCAGGCCGGCCGCGGTCATCAGTGCGTTACCGTGATGCGTGCCGCCCAGTTCGCCGACGGCGAAACAGCAGGCCTTGCCCCGGGCCAACAGTGCCGCCAACGGCACACCGCCGCCCAGGCCTTTGCCGAGCACGACGATATCGGCGCGTACGCCATAGGACTGCTCGGCGAGCAGGGTGCCGCAACGCCCGATGCCGGTCTGCACTTCGTCGAGTATCAACAGAATGCCCAACTCGCGGCACAGTCGCTCGACGCCTTTGAGGTAGTGCCCGGTCGCCGGTACAACACCGGCATCGCTCTGGATCGGCTCAAGCATGATCGCCACGGTCTGTGCATCGACAGCGGCATGCAGCGCCGGCAAGTCGTTGAAGGGCACCGGATCGAAACCCGGTAGCAACGGCGCAAAACGATTGTGCAGATTGTCGCTGTCCGATGCCGAGAGCGTCGCCAGGCTGCGCCCATGGCAACCTTGCTTCGCGACGATGATGCGCGAGGCACCGCCGCGGTGCAGTTGCCCCCATTTGCGCGCCAGTTTGATCGCGGCTTCACAGGCTTCGCTGCCGCTGTTGAGCAGATACGCCTGATCGCTGGCGGTGCTGGCGCACAGGCGTTCGGCCAGGCTGAGCATGCCGCGATTGTGCAGATTGAAACCGGGATTGATCAGCGCCTGAGCCTGGCTGGCGATCGCCTTGACCAGTGCCGAAGGGCTATGGCCAAGGCTGTTCGCGCCGCCGGCCTGGGAGAAATCCAGATAGGCACGGTCGTGACTGTCCCACAGCCAGGAGCCCTGCCCGCGAACGAAGACCTGTCGGGGACGTTCGACGCTGGGCATCAGCCGCTCGGCGCTCAGCGTATCGCTGTCTGCCGATTGCGCAACCTCGCTGGCGAGGTCATCAAGACTCGGCGCCTGACGCCGCAAACTGAACAGATTCATGGATAAAAACCTCGCTTGAGGTTTTTTGAACTGCCTATGTAAAGACTCGGTATGCGAACGCTATTCATCGCGCTTTCTGGCCCTGTAAGCCTTACGAATGCGGTTAGACTAGGCTCACGGGCGGCTTCAGGCCATTTCGATTTCCCAGCATTTTCGATAAGCATTACTTATGGATTTCAAGCAACTGCGTTATTTCGTCGCGGTCTACGAGGAAGGTCATGTCGGCCGCGCCGCAGAACGCCTCTCGATCTCGCAACCGGCGCTGTCACAGCAGATCCGCCAACTCGAACAAAACCTCGATGTCAGTCTGTTCGAACGCAGCAGCAAGCGCCTCTTGCCGACCCTCGCCGCGCACACGTTGTACAACCACGCGTTGCCACTGCTTGATGGCTTGCAGCGGGCGCGCGAGGCGTTGGGCAATTTCAAGGGGCAGGCATTGCGCACCTTGGCCATCGGTGTGCTGCAAACGGTGCACACCAGCCTCGTGCCGCAGATGCTTGAACGCGTGCGCAAGGCGCAGCCGCATCTGGTGGTGCAAATCTATGAACTGACCGGGCTGGAGATCGAGCGGCGTTTGCTCAACGGTTCACTGGACATCGGCATCAGCTATCTGCCGCCGCGCCAACCGGGTCTGCATGGCGTGCAGCTCTACGAAGACGAACTGACACTCGTCATCCCGGCCGATCATCCTTTGCGCGAATTCAAGAAAGTCTCGATGCGTCAGGCGGCGGAACTGCCGATGTTGTTGCTGGGTGAAGAATTCCAGATCCGTCAGATCTGGCAGGCGCAACTGAGCAGCCTCGGGCGCCGCCCGCAAGTGCAGGCGGAGCTGAATAACATGCTGGGGATTCTCGACAGTTTGCCTCACACCAAACTGGCGACCGTGCTGCCGGGACGCTCGCAAAAAGAGTACGACGATCAGGCGCTGCTGTGGAAACCGCTGAGCGAGCCACGGGTGCCGCTGCAAGTCGGCCTGGTGTGCCGCGACGTACAACGCCAGCAGGCCTCGTTGGCACTGCTGCGCACGTTACTCGAAGAAGTGATGAGCCGCGAAGTGAAGCCGGCGCTTGATCCACGGGTCTGAACACTTTTTTCCAGATAAAAGAAAACCCCGCCGAAGCGGGGCTTTGCAGACTGTTTCCCTGACATCCATTTCACTCCGCCACCCTGGCAGAATCCTACGTGTCCGTGTTGTTACTTTGCGCTTCCTGCGCGACGTCCATGAAATGTAGAGTAGCTCTGGATCCAATCTCCGCCTATGGGAGAAAAGCAGCACGTCATGTAAGAAAATGCTTACATGACGCGCACGGGCTCAGAACTGCGCCGCATCCAGCAGGAACAGAGATTCGCTACCAGCCTTTACCGACGCGCTCAAGGAGTGGATACGCGGCAGCAGACGGGCGAAATAGAAGCGCGCGGTGCCGAGCTTGCTGGCGTAGAAATCGTCTTGGGTTTCCTTGCCCAGCGCAGCCTTGGCCATCAACGCCCACATATAGGCGTAGGCGATGTAGCCGAACGCTTGCAAATATTCGACCGATGCCGCGCCGATTTCGTTCGGATTGTTTTTCGCCCGGTCCAGCAGCCACGCGGTCAGCTCGTCGAGGGTATCGACAGCGTCGTTCAGCGGCTTGGTGAACTCGCCCAGATCGGCACTGGCGGTTGCGGTGAAGTGGCGGATCTCATCGGCGAACAGCTTGTAGAACGTACCGCCGCTGCCGACGATCTTGCGCCCGACCAGGTCCAGCGCCTGGATGCCGTTGGTGCCTTCGTAGATCTGCGTGATGCGCACGTCACGCACCAGTTGCTCCTGGCCCCACTCGCGGATGTAACCGTGGCCGCCAAAGATCTGCTGACCGTGAACCGTGGTTTCCAGTCCCAGATCGGTCAGGAATGCCTTGGCGACGGGCGTCAGCAATGCCACCAGATCCTCGGCACGCTTTCGGGTGGTCGGGTCTTCGCTGAACTTCGCGGTGTCGAGTTGCATCGCCACATACGTGGAGAACGCACGGCCGCCTTCGTTCGAGGCTTTCATGGTCAACAGCATGCGCCGTACGTCCGGGTGGACGATGATCGGGTCAGCGACTTTGTCCTTGTTTTGCGCACCGGTCGGCGAACGGCTTTGCAGACGGTCGCGCGCGTATTCGACGGCGTTCTGATAAGAGCGCTCGCCGGTTGCCAGGCCCTGAATGCCGACGCCCAAACGCTCGTAGTTCATCATGGTGAACATCGCAGCCAGGCCTTTGTTCGGCTCGCCGACCAGATAACCGACCGCTTCGTCGAAATTCATCACGCAGGTCGCCGAAGCCTGGATGCCCATCTTGTGCTCGATCGAACCGCAATTGGCCGGGTTGCGCGCGCCCAGGCTGCCATCGGCATTGACCATGAACTTCGGCACCAGGAACAGCGAAATGCCCTTCGGACCGGCCGGGGCGTCCGGCAGCTTGGCCAGTACCAGGTGAATGATGTTTTCGGTGAGGTCGTGTTCGCCGCCGGTGATGAAGATTTTGGTGCCGCTGACCTTGTAGGAACCGTCAGCCTGAGGTTCGGCCTTGGTGCGAATGATGCCAAGATCGGTGCCGGCGTGCGGCTCGGTCAGGCACATGGAACCGGCCCAGACGCCGGCATACATGTTTGGCAGGTACGCCGCTTTCAGTTCTTCGCTGGCGTGGGCGTTGATCGACAGGCAGGCGCCGGCGGTCAGCATCGGATAAAGGCCGAAGGCCAGGCTGGCGGAGTTGACCATTTCTTCGACCTGCGCCGACACGGCTTTGGGCATGCCCATGCCGCCGTAGGCCGGATCGCCGCCAACGCCGACCCAGCCGCCTTCGGCATAGGTCTGGTAGGCCTGTGGGAAACCGGCCGGTGTGGTGACGGCGCCGTCGGCCCAGTGACAGCCTTCTTCGTCAGCGGCGCGGCTTAAAGGCGCGATGCTTTTACTGGTGACCTTGCCCGCTTCTTCGAGAATCGCTTCAACGGTTTCCGCATCGACCGTCTCGGCCAGCGCCGGCAATTCGGCCCAGAGTTTGGCGACTTCGAACACTTCATTGAGGACGAAGCGCATATCACGCAGCGGCGCTTTGTAGTCAGCCATGGCAAACCTCGCAAGATCTAAACAGGTGGTTCGTGGAATGATGTTTTCGTTGAGCCTGAGTGTACCCCAACAACTTTTGCGACACATAGGGTCAACCGGTGACTGATTTGTTATTTTTAGTCATCAACTTTGAGCGACATTGAAGTGCTGCAAGGAAACCTGGGGCGAGGGTGCTTGCTGCCGCTCGGATGCGTAGCAGCCGCCAACCAGTGAGCGCTGCGCACTCAACCTCCCTCGCCACACAAAACGGTGTCAGAGCGCAAACGACTCCGCCGGCAAAGTCATCAGGCAATCACTTCCCGCCTCGATCGCCGCTTGATGCGCAGCCGTACGCGGCAACAAGCGCTTGAAGTAAAACTCGCAGGTCGCCAATTTACCGCGCAGATAATCCGCCGCCCCCTCGCCTGTCTCCAACTGAACCTGTGCCACCAGCGCCATGCGCAGCCACAAATACCCGAGGATGATGTAGCCGCTGTACATGAGGTAATCCACCGACGCGGCGCCGACTTCGTCCGGATTCTTCATGGCCGCCATGCCGACCTTCATTGTCAGGTCGCCCCACTGCTGATTCAGCGTATCAAGCTGCGCAACGAAGCTGCCCAGTTGCGGATGTCCGGCATTTGCCGCGCAGAACTTGTGAACGATTTTGGTAAAGCCACGCAGCAACTTGCCTTGACTGCCCAGCACTTTGCGCCCGAGCAAGTCCAGTGCCTGAATGCCGTTGGCGCCTTCATAGATCGGTGCAATGCGGCAATCCCGTACGAGTTGCTCCATGCCCCATTCGCGGATGAAACCGTGGCCACCGAAAATCTGCATGCCGAGGTTGGTCACTTCCAGGCCGGTGTCGGTCATGAACGCCTTGCAGATCGGCGTGAGGAACGCCAACAGGTCTTCAGCGTCCTGACGCGCCTCGGCATCTGCATTTAAATGGGCGACATCGAGCATTTGCGCAGTGAAGTAGGTCAGTGCGCGGTTGCCTTCGTTGAAAGCTTTCATCGTCAGCAACATCCGGCGCACGTCCGGGTGGACGATGATCGGGTCGGCGGGTTTATCCGGAGCCTTGGCGCCAGTCAGCGAGCGCATCTGCAGGCGGTCGTTGGCGTATCTGACTGCGCCCTGAAAACTCGCCTCGCCCAGACACAGCCCCTGCATGCCGGTGCCGAGCCGCGCGTGGTTCATCATGGTGAACATGCAGTTGAGGCCTTTGTTCGGCTCGCCGATCAAATAACCGGTGGCGGCATCGAAATTCAACACGCAGGTGGCCGAAGCCTTGATACCCATTTTGTGCTCGATCGAGCCACAGGAAACGCCGTTGCGCTCGCCCGCTTCGCCTGCCGCATCCGGCAAGAATTTCGGCACGATAAACAGGGAAATGCCCTTGGTTCCTGCCGGCGCATCCGGCAGCTTGGCCAGCACCAGATGGATGATGTTGTCACTCAGATCATGTTCGCCGGCCGAGATGAAAATCTTGCTGCCGGTGATCGCGTAGCTGCCATCGGCCCGTGGTACCGCGCGGGTTTTGATAATGCCCAGATCGGTGCCGCAATGGGCTTCGGTCAGGCACATGGTGCCGGTCCATTGTCCGGCGGTGAGTTTGCTCAGGTAGGTGTCTTTCTGCTCCGCGGTGCCGTGGGCGTGAATCGCCGACATCGCGCCATGGGTCAGGCCCGGATACATGCCCCATGAGGTATTGCTGGAGCCGACCATTTCGCTGATCACCAGCCCCAGCGAACTCGGCAGGCCCTGACCGCCGTAGGTCGGATCAGCGGCCAGGCCGTGCCAGCCGCCCTCGACGTATTGTGCGAAGGCTTGCTTGAAGCCTGTAGGCGTCGTCACCACACCGTTGTCGAAATGGCAGCCTTCCTCGTCACCACTGCGATTGATAGGTGCCAGAACGTTCTCGCAGAACTTCGCGCCCTCTTCGAGGATCGCGCTGATCATGTCAGGGCTGGCGTCATGCGCGCCCAGATTGGCGTAGTTGGCGTGGAAATCGAAGACGTGGTCGATCAGAAAACGCATGTCGCGCAGAGGCGCTTTGTACTCGGGCATGGTGGATTCTCCGTCAGCAGATTTTTCCAACCTACTGCCGGCCACCACGCGCCACAATCACTGTGCGGACGCTGAATGCGCCGTCATCACTCAACCCGCAGCGGTGTCCATGCGCACCGCGCCGCGGCGGTTCTGCCCGAAGGCCATCACGCAGTTTCGCCCGGCACCCTTGGCGCTGTACAACGCCTGATCGGCCGACTTGAGCACTTCTTCCGGAGTGCGCTGCTCGACGCGTTCGGCAACGCCAATGCTGACCGTCACCGACACGGCGCTGGCCCCGCTGCCACTGCGGCGCTGGCGTCCTTGCTGGTCATCCTGCGGGCGGTTTTCCTGATTACGCAATTGAATGCTGTAGGACGCAATCGACTCACGAATCACTTCCAGATGCGGCATGCACTCCTCAAGAGTTTTGCCTGCAAAGACCAGGGCAAATTCCTCGCCGCCATAGCGATACGCCCTACCGCCACCGCTGATTTTCGACAGCTTGCTGGCGACCAGACGCAGGACCTGATCGCCGACATCGTGGCCGTGGGTGTCGTTGAATTTCTTGAAGTGGTCGACGTCGCTCATCGCCAGCACGTAGTTGCGACCCAGGCGCTGCATACGCTCGTTGAGGGCGCGACGTCCCGGCAGACCGGTGAGCTCGTCGCGGAAGGCCATTTGATAGGCTTCGTGCGCCACGGCCGCCGCGATCATCAACATCACCTGGCTGCACATGATGTTCAGGGTGAACGGCAGGATGAAGGTTTTCGGCAGCATCCAGAACACCCCGAGCAAGCCCACCAGTTGGGCTGCATGCAGGGGGCGCGGGTTGCGCCAGTATTGCCAGGCCAACAGCAGAAATGCCGAAATGAACACCGGATAGGAAAGCTGGATCAGGCTCATCCACGCCCCATGCAGCGCCGGCCAGCGAATCTCCGAAAGCCAGAGCAGCAACGCCTGCGGGTAACTCTGCTCAAGTCCCAACGCAACGCTGCCGAATGCCAACAGCACAGCGAACCGCGCGACCATGTCCTGGAACAGATGCGTGCGTTCCTGCCATGCCGCGAACAGGCCAAACAATAACGGCAACAGCAGGCAGACCAGATGAAAAACCACCGCCGCGTCTTCGCGGACCTTGCCGTGATCACGATAAAAGTCAGTCTGGGTGTCGAGCAAAAAGTAGGCAATGTACACGGTGAGCATCAGAAACAGCTCGCGCTGGCGTCGGTAGACCGCGCAATACGCACCACCCAGCAGCAACACCAGCGTCGGCAGCACGTTGAATAGAGAGGTGAAGAACACGCTGAGGTCTTTGACGTACGCAGCCGCCAGCCCCGCGAGCAATAACAGCAGCGATGGTAGGAAATGGCTGAAACGTACAGCGGAAGAACGCGGCAAGGGTAAGCTCCGACCCGTCATATCAAAGAGATGGCATTGTGCCTGCAAAGCGCAGTTAAGCACATACAATGTGATGCAGATCACATGCAGCCTCTTTAACGGCCGAAAAGCTGACTATCTGAGCGATTCATCAACAAAAAAAACCGCTGCCCCCAGTGGGAGCAGCGGTTTTCATGAGACAGCGCTAAGGCTTAGTAGCCCAGTGCGAAGTCTTCTTCCTTCATGTCCATCAGGTTATTGGCGCCCGACAGCATAGTGGCCACGTGGGTACGGGTACGTGGCAGGATGCGCTGGAAGTAGAAGCGCGCGGTCTGCAGCTTGGCGGTGTAGAACGCCGCGTCGCCTGTGCCTTCTGCCAGCTTCTCGGCTGCCACACGCGCCATGTCGGCCCAGAAATAAGCCAGGCAGGCATAGCCGGAGTACATCAGGTAGTCCACGGAGGCCGCGCCGACTTCCTCGCGATCTTTCATGGCCGCCATGCCGACCTTCATGGTCAGCTCGCCCCACTCCTTGTTCAGTGCAGCCAGCGGCGCGACGAATTCCTGAACGGCTTCGTTGCCTTCGTTGGTCTGGCAGAACTTGTGGACGATCTTGGTGAAGCCTTTCAGAGCCTCGCCCTGGGTCATCAGCACTTTACGGCCCAGCAGGTCGAGTGCCTGGATGCCGGTGGTGCCTTCGTACAGCATCGAAATGCGGCTGTCGCGAACGTTCTGCTCCATGCCCCACTCGGCGATAAAGCCGTGGCCGCCGTAGATCTGCACGCCGTGGTTGGCGGCTTCGAAACCGACTTCGGTCATGAACGCTTTGGCGATCGGCGTCATGAACGCCAGCAGTGCGTCGGCTTTCTTTTTCTCTTCTTCGTCGACGCCGTATTTGACGATGTCGACCAGCTTGGCGGTGAAGTACACCATTGCGCGGTTGCCTTCGGCGAACGCCTTCATGGTCAACAGCATGCGGCGCACATCAGGGTGCACGATGATGGGGTCAGCGGCCTTGTCCGGCGCCTTCGGGCCCGTCAGCGAGCGCATTTGCAGGCGATCGCGAGCGTATTTCAGGCCACCCTGGAAACCGATTTCGGCGTGAGCCAGACCTTGCAGCGCGGTGCCCAGACGTGCGGTGTTCATAAAGGTGAACATGCAGTTCAGGCCTTTGTTCGCCGGGCCGATCAGGTAACCGGTGGCGCCGTCGAAGTTCATCACGCACGTGGCGTTGCCGTGGATGCCCATCTTGTGTTCCAGCGAACCGCAGGTCACAGCATTGCGTGCGCCAACGGTACCGTCAGCATTCGGCAGGAACTTGGGAACGATGAACAGCGAAATACCTTTGGTGCCGGCCGGTGCATCCGGCAGGCGCGCCAGCACGATGTGGACGATGTTGTCGGCCATGTCGTGTTCACCGGCCGAGATGAAGATTTTGGTACCGGAGACTTTGTAGGAACCGTCGGCCTGAGGTTCGGCCTTGGTGCGCAGCATGCCCAGGTCGGTGCCGCAGTGCGGTTCGGTCAGGCACATGGTGCCGGTCCATTCGCCGGAAACCAGCTTGGTCAGATAGGCTTCCTGCTGCTCAGGGGTGCCGTGCTCGGAAATGGTGTTCATCGCGCCGTGCGACAGGCCTGGGTACATGCCCCACGACCAGTTGGCTTCGCCAACCATTTCGCTGACGGCCAGGCCCAGCGACTCAGGCAGGCCCTGCCCCCCGTGCTCGACGTCGTGCGCCAGGCTTGGCCAGCCGCCTTCGACGAACTGCTTGTAAGCCTCTTTGAAGCCAGTCGGGGTTTTCACGCCGGATTCGCTCCAAGTGCAACCCTCAAGGTCGCCCACGCGGTTCAGCGGTGCCAGTACCTGCTCACAAAACTTGGCGCCTTCTTCGAGAATGGCGTCAACCATGTCAGGAGTTGCGTCTGCGCAAGCCGGAAGGCTCTGATAGTGCGCTTCGTAGCCGAGCAGTTCGTCACGAACGAAGCGAATATCACGCAAGGGGGCCTTGTAGTCAGGCATAGCGATAAACCTCTGCTGATGTAACCGGGAATGAACGACCGCGTTGATTTGTTGTGACGGTCAAACAGTTGTTTGAAACATACGTTTACGCCGAAATCTTGTCAAGCGTCGATCTTTTGCCGTTCGTCTTCGCCTTTTTCAAACGCCGGACACAGCAAACCGCCGCAGGCTCGGACGAGCCACGGGCGCAGAGAGAAGATTAGTTGAGCAAGAAGGACTTACCACGAAAAACGCCGCGACAAGGCGCGGCGTTCAATCAGCAGCAGACGAAACGTCAGGCAAACGTATCGATGATCGTACCCAGCACTTCGTCAGAGGCTTTGACGACTTTGACACCCAGCTCCGCCTGGAGCTTGCCCTGGGACATCTCGATGACGTTGCTGGCCAGGTCCGACTGTTGCGCACGATCCACACCGCGCAGGCGATCGACCTGCACTTCGGACGACTGGCTGGTCACCGAGCGTTCGAGGGTGTTGTTGGCAATCTGGCTGGCGGCCTGATCGACGCGGTTCTGTCCCGACTGAATCGAGCTCAGCCCTGCATAAAAAGCGGTGTTGCCGGAGATTTCCATCGTCGCTCTCATCCCTGTAAAGGATCACTGGCGGCCATTGAAGCAGACGCGCCAGAAAAACGCCCGTCAAAAACACTAATGGCACAGTGCCTGTTCATAGCGAAAACCTTAGTCGAGCAGATCCAGCTGTAAATACTCGGCCACCGCTTCGGCACTCGGCGCCTTGAGTTTCGGCACCCGGCCCAGGCAAGGTGCGGGAATGCGCTCGGCCAGAGTCGCAAGGTTTTCCTCCAACCGCGAAGCCTTCGGATCGATGATGTTCGCCACCCATCCCGCCAATTGCAGGCCGTCGCGGGCAATCGCCTCGGCCGTCAGCAACGCATGACTGATACAGCCCAGCCTGACGCCTACCACCAAAATCACCGGCAGCTTCAGCGCAATCGCCAGATCCGACAAATTATCCTGGTCCGCCAACGGCACCCGCCAGCCCCCCGCGCCTTCAATGAGGGTGAAGTCGGCATTCATTGCGAGAATCGCGCGCATCGGCGCCAGCAGCGATTGCACGGTCAGCGCCACGCCCGCTTCCCGCGCCGCCAGATGGGGAGCAATCGCCGGTTCGAACGCCACCGGATTGACCTGTTGATAAGTCAGCGGGATCGAACATTCGGCCAGCAGCGCCAGCGCATCGGCATTGCGCAGGCCTTTTGGCGTGACGTCACAACCGGAGGCCACCGGTTTGCCCGCTGCGGTACTCAATCCTGCCGCACGCGCGGCGTGCAGCAACCCGGCGGCGACGGTGGTCTTGCCGACATCGGTATCAGTGCCAGTGATGAACCAGGCTGCGCTCATAGCGGTTTCTCCAACACGGCGTAGACCACCTGATAAGTCGCCGGCAATCCCGACGCCTCACGGAAACGTTCATAAGCCTCGACCAGACCGAGAATTCGGGCTCGCCCCGTCAACCCACCCGGCCGCCCCGGATTCAGATTGTGTGCACCCAAGGCTTTCAATTCATGGGTCAGGCTGCGCACGTCCGGGTAGTGCAACACGTGAGGCTGATTATCCAGTTCCAACGTGCGCAAGCCGCTGGCCGCACACAGTTGCTCATAGCGAGCGAATTCGCGAAAGCGATTGACGTGCACCCGCCCATCGACTTGCCGCCAGCTATCGCGCAACTCAATCAACGTCCCCGTACAAAGACTGGTAAAGGCAAAGATCCCGCCCGGTTTCAGCACGCGAAACGCTTCGCCGAGTACCGCCTCGAAATCCTCGCACCACTGCACCGCGAGGCTGGAAAAAACCAGATCGCAGGTCGAGTCGCACAAGGGCAATCGCTCTGCATCCCCTGCGATAAAATGCTCGGCGCCGCCGACAGGCCGCGCATGCCTGAGCATGCCCTCGGCAATATCCAGCGCCAAACCGTGACCCTTGGCAAAACGCGAGGCCAACGCGCGAGTGAAATAACCGGTGCCACAGCCCAGATCCAGCCAGCGCGACGGCTGCAATGCCGCCGGCAGACGCCGCAGCAACTGGGTACCGACATCACGTTGCAACTCGGCGACGCTGTCGTAGCTGGCCGCCGCACGGGAAAAAGAAGCCGCCACCTGGCGCTTGTCAGGCAAGCCACCCGGTTGTCCAAAAGACAAATCAGTCATCACCGCACTCGTGTAGAAAAGCCTGGATCGCACCCGCCACTCCGTGTGGGTCCTCCAGGAGAAACGCATGACTGGCCTGTTCGATCAGACCGATTTCAATATCGGGCAACAAGGCGAACAACGCTGCCGCCGCCTCGGCCGGCACCAGCGCATCGAGGCCGGCGAACAGATGAAACTGCGGGCCGCGAAAGCCCTGCAACGCTGCACGGGTGTCGAGTTGCGCGAGCAATTCCAACCCCGCCAGCAACACATTTGCCGTGGTGTTCGGAGCGCCGCCGAGGAGCAAGCGCGACAAGCCCCGCGGGTCTTCCGCACCTTGGGTGCACAGCAACGCAAAACGTTTGAGGGTCAACCGAGGATCGGCGCTGCACCCGGCGAGAAACGCCTCGAATGTCGCCCCGGTCGTCGCGTTCGGCCACTGTTCATGAGCGACGAAGGACGGATTACTCGCCAGCGTCACCACGCCGCAGCAGCGCTCGCCGCGCCGCGCCGCCAGCCCTGACGCGAGCATGCCGCCCAGCGACCAGCCACCGAGCCAGACATCCTGAGGGATGCGCTCATCGAGTTCATCGAGCCAGTCCTGCAGGTCACTGGAGTCCAGATCCGGCAACGGTTCGATGTCGACCTGCAGATGTTCATCGAGTCCCCGCAGCGCCGCCGCCAAGGGTTCCATCGGCGAGACACCGAGGCCCCAGCCAGGCAGCAGAATCAGGCGATTACGCATGGCAGGGCTCCGATGACAGTTGGGCAAAGCAATCGGCCAGTCCTTCTAACAATAGCTGCACCTGCGCCTCGCTGTGGGCGGCGGTCAAGGTCACCCGTAACCGTGCGCTGCCGGCAGGCACGGTCGGTGGACGAATGGCCGTGACCATCAGCCCGCGCTCGCGCAGCATTTGCGACAGCCGCAGCGCACGGCCCGCGTCGCCGACCAGGATCGGCTGGATCGGCGTGAAGCTGTCCATCAGCGCAAGCCCGATCTGCTCGGCGCCTTGGCGGAACTGGCGGATCAGTGTCTGCAAGTGCTCACGACGCCAGTGTTCAGTGCGTAGCAGTTCGAGGCTTTTCAGCGTCGCACAGGCCAGCGCGGGCGGCTGGCTGGTGGTGTAGATGTACGGGCGGGCAAACTGGATCAGGCTTTCGATGAGTTCTTCGCTGCCGGCCACAAACGCTCCGGCCGTACCGAAGGCTTTGCCGAGGGTGCCGACCAGCACCGGTACATCGTCCTGGCTCAAGCCGAAATGCTCGACGATGCCACCTCCGTTGACGCCCAACGGGCCGAAGCCATGGGCATCGTCGACCATCAGCCACGCGCCTTTGGCCTTGGCCTCTCGCGCCAGCGACGGCAAGTCGGCGAGGTTTCCGTCCATGCTGAACACACCGTCGGTGACCACCAGCGTGTTGCCTGTGGCTTTCTCCAGGCGCTTGGCCAGGCTTGTCGCGTCGTTGTGCAAATACCGATTGAAACGCGCCCCGGACAACAGACCGGCGTCAAGCAACGATGCATGATTGAGGCGGTCTTCCAGCACCGTATCGCCCTGCCCGACCAGTGCCGTGACGGCGCCGAGGTTGGCCATGTAACCGGTGGTGAACAGCAGCGCACGGGGCCGGCCGGTGAGATCGGCGAGCGCTTCTTCCAGGGCGTGATGCGGGCCGCTGTGACCGATGACCAGATGCGACGCGCCACCGCCGACGCCCCAACGCTCGGCGCCAGCGCGCCAGGCTTCGATCACCTGCGGATGATTGGCCAGGCCCAGATAGTCGTTGTTGCAAAAGGCGAGCAACGGCTTACCGTCGACTACCACTTCGGGCCCCTGAGGGGACTCCAGCAACGGACGCTGGCGATAGAGGTTTTCCGCGCGGCGGGCAGCAAGGCGTGCGGCGAGATCGAAAGACATGCAGGCCTCGATGTTCAAATGACACAGGTCCCTGTGGGAGCGGGCTTGCTCGCGAATGCTGTCTCATTCAACGGTGATGTCGACTGGACTGACGCTTTCGCGAGCAAGCCCGCTCCCACAGGGGTTTTGCATTCCTTCAGAGGAATCCGCGCAGTTCTTAAACCGCAGCGTTATAGAACTGCTCGCTACTCTTCTGCTCGACCAGTGCCTGCTCGATCGCGGCCTGGTGAACCTCATCGGCGTGTTCTTCGCGAGCTTCCGGCTGGATGCCCAGACGTGCGAACAGCTGCATGTCCTTGTCCGCCTGCGGGTTGGCGGTGGTCAGCAATTTATCGCCGTAGAAAATCGAGTTGGCGCCAGCAAAAAACGCCAGGGCCTGCATCTGCTCGTTCATCGCCTCGCGGCCGGCGGACAGGCGCACGTGGGATTGCGGCATGAGAATGCGCGCCACGGCGAGCATGCGGATAAAGTCGAACGGATCGACGTCGTCGGCGTTTTCCAGCGGCGTTCCGGCGACTTTCACCAGCATGTTGATCGGCACCGATTCCGGATGCTCGGGCAGGTTGGCCAACTGGATCAGCAGGTTGGCGCGGTCATCCAGCGATTCGCCCATGCCGAGAATGCCGCCGGAGCAGATTTTCATCCCTGACTCACGTACATAGGCCAGCGTCTGCAGGCGCTCGCTGTACGTGCGGGTAGTGATGATGCTGCCGTAGAACTCCGGCGAGGTGTCGAGGTTGTGGTTGTAGTAATCGAGACCGGCCCTGGCCAGCGCTTCGGTCTGTTCCTGATCGAGACGGCCGAGGGTCATGCAGGTTTCCAGGCCCAGGGCCTTGACGCCCTCAACCATTTTCAACACATACGGCATGTCTTTGGCTGACGGATGTTTCCACGCCGCGCCCATGCAGAAGCGCGTCGAGCCGATGGCCTTGGCGCGTGCCGCCTCTTCAAGGACCTTCTGCACTTCCATCAACTTTTCTTTTTCCAGACCGGTGTTGTAGTGCCCGGACTGCGGGCAGTACTTGCAGTCTTCGGGGCAGGCACCGGTCTTGATCGACAGCAAGGTCGAGACCTGTACGCGGTTGGCGTTGAAATGGGCTCGATGCACCGTTTGCGCCTGGAACAGCAAGTCGTTGAATGGCTGTACGAAGAGTGCTTTGACTTCGGCCAGTGACCAGTCGTGACGCAGGGTGGCGGTGGTGCTCGCGCTCATGGGGAGTTCCTTGGTTATGCTTGGCTGGCGCTGCGGGAATGGAATACCCACAGGCGCTACACGGATGTTCGGCATATTTAAGGAAGACGCATGCACTGTCAACCACGTTACGAAGGTACGGTTTACATCTGTTTAAAAAACATACAGACCTGCTTGCTCTGCGATGAGCCCGCCGAAGCACAAATGCCAATGTGTGTGGCGTGTGAAAGCGAACTGCCCTGGCTCGGTAGCCATTGCCAGAGCTGCGCTTTGCCGTTGGCCGCAGACGGGCTGACATGCGCAGAGTGCCTGCTAGAGCCGCCGGCCTTTGAACAGGTCGCCGCACCCTGGGTTTATGGCTTCCCGGTGGACAGCCTGATCACCCGCTTTAAACACAACGCGAAATGGCCGTTTGGTCACTTGCTCGCCGACGTTCTCGGGCAATACCTGCAACATCGCTTCGATGAAGGCCTGCCTCGTCCTGACGGGTTATTGCCGGTGCCGCTGGCGCGCAAACGCCTGCGTCAACGCGGCTTCAACCAGGCGGCGATGCTGGCGCGCTGGTTGAGTGTTTCGCTGGACTTGCCGTATGAAGAGCAGATTTTGCGGCGGATCGTGGACACCGATGCGCAGCAGGATCTGGATGCCAAGGCGCGCCAACGCAATTTGCGCAACGCCTTTGCGTTGGCGCCCGATGCCGATGTGAAGGGACGGCATTGGGCGTTGGTGGATGATGTGCTGACCACCGGTGCGACTGCTCAGGCGCTGGCGCGGTTGTTGAGGGATGCAGGTGCGGCGCGGGTAGATGTGTATTGCCTCGCCCGCACGCCGAAACCCGGCGCCTGAAGCCCAAAATATCCCCTGTAGGAGTGAGCCTGCTCGCGATAGCGTCGGCACTGCTTACATCTATGCTGATTGATCCACCGTCATCGCGAGCAGGCTCACTCCTACAGGTTTTGTGTTCGGCTTGACTCATGCGTTGCAAGTGGCCAACGTCCAATTCACCGCCCAAGTCAAAAGCGCCGCAGATATGTCCATGCTTTCTCTCTTGTCCCAACACATCGTCCGCCGCCCGCAGCGCATCGCTCTGTTGCAACACATCGCCGAACAGGGCTCGATCACCCGTGCGGCGAAGAGCGCCGGGCTCAGTTACAAAGCGGCATGGGATGCGATTGATGAGCTGAATAACCTTGCGCAGAAACCTCTGGTCGAACGTGTCGTCGGCGGCAAGGGTGGCGGCGGCGCCAGGCTGACCCTTGAGGGCGAGCGTGTGCTGCGCCTGTATCAGAAGCTGCAAGCCTTGCAGGCGCAGGTGCTGGAAGCGGCGGAAGACGCCAGCGATCTCGATTTGCTCGGGCGGCTGATGCTCCGGACCAGTGCGCGCAATCAGTTGCATGGCAGGGTCGTGTCGATTCAGGCACAGGGTCGCAATGACCTGATTCGCCTCGAACTCGCTGAAGGGCTGGGCCTCGACGCGCAGATCACCCACGACAGCACCGTGCATCTGGAATTGCAAAACGGCACGGAAGTGGTAGCGCTGATCAAGGCCGGCTGGCTCGAATTGCTGGGCAACGACCAACCGGCAGCGCCCGGACACAATGTCCTGCGCGGCATCATCGAAGCGGTCCTTGATGCCGAGGACGGCCCCAGCGAGGTTCGCATTTCTTTGCCCAACGGCCACACTCTTTGCGCCTTGGCCGAACCGCTGCATTTGCATCGTCAGGGCCTGGCCATCGGGCAACCCGCGCAGGTGCAGTTTTCGCCGTCCAACGTACTGATCGGCACGCCGCTCTGATCCGGCCTTGCAACAAAAACGTCATCGCCCCGCATTAAGGTGTTCGCCACAACCATGCAGGGAGCCTGAGATGAGCCTGTTAGAAGAAAACCAATCCACCGATCTGGAAAAAATCGTCGGCCTCAGCCGTCGCGGCTTCATCGGCGCCGGTGCCTTGTGCGGCGCGGCGATGTTTCTTGGCGGCAACCTGCTGAGCCGCAGCGCGCTGGCCGCCAGCGTCAGTGCCGGTACCAGCCGCTTGCTCGGTTTCGAGAGCATCCCGGCGGCAACCACTGACGCCATCAGCCTGCCGAAGGGCTACAAATCCTCGGTGCTGATCAGTTGGGGCCAGCCGCTGCACAAGAACGGTCCGGCCTTCGATCCGAGCGGCAACGGCACGGCCGCCGCGCAGGAAGTACAGTTCGGCGACAACAACGACGGCATGAGCCTGTTCGCTTTCCCTGACGACCGAAACCGCGCGTTGATGGCGATCAACAACGAATACACCAACTACCGTTATCTGTACCCGCACGGCGGCATGCCGCAATCAGCCGAAGACGTGCGCAAGGCGCTGGCCTGCGAAGGCGTGTCGGTAATCGAAGTACAGCGCAGGAACGGCCAGTGGCAGTTCGTTCAGGGCTCGCGCTACAACCGCCGCATCCACGGCAACTCGCCGCTGCGCATCAGCGGTCCGGCCGCCGGCCACGACTTGATGAAAACCGCCGCCGACAAGCATGGCAAAAAAGTCCTCGGCACCTTCCAGAACTGCGCCAACGGCAAGACGCCGTGGGGCACTTACCTGACCTGCGAAGAAAACTTCACCGACTGTTTCGGCAGCAGCAACGCGCAACAACAATTCGATGCCGCGCAAAAACGCTACGGCGTCGTTGCCACCAGCAAAGACATCAACTGGCACCCGCACGATCCGCGCTTCGACATGGCCAAAAACCCCAACGAACTCAACCGTCATGGCTGGGTGGTCGAGATCGATCCGTTCGATCCACAATCGACCCCGGTCAAGCGCACCGCACTGGGCCGCTTCAAACACGAAAACGCCGCACTGGCCGAGACCAGCGACGGTCGCGCCGTGGTGTACATGGGCGACGACGAGCGTGGCGAGTTCATCTACAAGTTCGTCAGCCGCGACCGCATCAACCACCGCAACCAGAAGGCCAATCGCGACATCCTCGATCACGGCACCTTGTACGTGGCGAAATTCGATGCCGGCGACAACAACCCTGATCACCCGAAAGGCCAGGGCCAGTGGGTCGAACTGACCCACGGCAAGAATGGCATCGACGCCAGCAGCGGTTTTGCCGATCAGGCCGAAGTGTTGATTCACGCACGCCTCGCCGCCAGCGTAGTGGGCGCGACGCGCATGGACCGCCCGGAATGGATCGTCGTCAGTCCCAAGGATGGGCAGGTCTATTGCACCCTGACCAACAACGCCAAGCGCGGCGAAGACGGGCAGCCGGTGGGCGGACCGAACCCGCGCGCGAAAAACGTCTACGGGCAGATCCTGCGCTGGCGCACCGACCGCGACGATCATGGCTCGAAGACCTTTGCCTGGGACCTGTTTGTGGTCGCCGGCAACCCGGGCGTACATGCCGGGACGCCAAAGGCTGGCTCGTCCAACATCACCCCGCAGAACATGTTCAACAGCCCCGATGGTCTCGGTTTCGACAAGGCGGGGCGGCTGTGGATTCTTACTGACGGTGATTCGAGCAACGCCGGCGACTTTGCCGGGATGGGCAACAACCAGATGCTTTGCGCGGATCCCAAGACCGGTGAAATTCGCCGTTTCATGGTCGGGCCGGTAGGTTGCGAAGTCACCGGCATCAGCTTCTCGCCGGATCAGAAAACCCTGTTTGTCGGGATTCAGCATCCGGGCGAAAACGGTGGTTCGACGTTCCCCGAGCATCTGCCCAATGGCAAGCCGCGCTCGTCGGTGATGGCAATTACCCGTGAGGATGGCGGGATCGTCGGCGCCTGACAGATCGCTTTCGCGAGCAGGCTCGCTCCCACATTTGATCACCAGTGTGAATGAGATGATTGGCACACTGCAGATCCATTGTGGGAGGGGGCTTGCTCCCGAAGAGGCCTTGGCGGGTAGTCCATATCCAAGGCAAAACCCTCAACCGCTACAGTCTGCGCTACCATGCCGGGCCGGACGCAGCAGCCTGCTGCGCGCAGGAGTCAGCATGGCCCACCCGTTTGAAACCCTCACACCCGACCTCGTCCTCGATGCCGTTGAAAGCATCGGGTTTCTGAGCGATGCACGCATTCTGGCGCTCAACAGCTACGAGAATCGCGTTTACCAGGTCGGCATCGAAGATTCCGAGCCGCTGATCGCCAAGTTCTATCGTCCGCAGCGCTGGACCAACGAAGCCATCCTCGAAGAACACCAGTTCACCTTCGAACTGGCCGACATCGATATTCCGGTAGTGGCGCCGTTGATCCACAACGGCGAAACCCTGCATGAACATGCCGGTTTCCGCTTCACTCTGTTCCCGCGCCGTGGTGGCCGCGCGCCGGAGCCGGGCAATCTCGATCAGCTCTATCGTCTCGGTCAGTTGCTCGGGCGCATGCATGCGGTGGGCGGCACCAAGCCATTCGAACACCGTGAAGCCCTCGCCGTGCAGAACTTCGGTCATGCTTCGCTGAAGACCCTGCTCGAAGGCAACTTCATTCCGAAAAGCCTGCTGCCGGCCTATGAGTCCGTCGCCCGCGACCTGCTCAGGCGCGTCGAAGACGTCTATGCCGCCACGCCGCACCAGAACATCCGCATGCACGGCGACTGCCACCCCGGCAACATGATGTGCCGCGACGAGATGTTCCACATCGTCGACCTCGACGACTGCCGCATGGGTCCGGCGGTGCAGGACATCTGGATGATGCTCGCTGGCGATCGTCAGGAATGTCTGGGGCAGTTGTCGGAGTTGATGGACGGCTACAACGAATTCCACGATTTTGACCCGCGCGAACTGGCGCTGATCGAACCGCTGCGCGCCCTGCGCCTGATGCACTACAGCGCCTGGCTGGCGCGGCGCTGGGATGACCCGGCGTTTCCGCACAGCTTTCCGTGGTTTGGTACGGAACGGTATTGGGGCGATCAGGTGCTGGCGCTGCGTGAGCAGTTGTCGGCGCTCAATGAAGAGCCGCTGAAACTGTTCTGATTCAACGCTTGGCTAATGTGGGAGGGGGCTTGCTCCCGAAAGCGGTCGACATTCAACATTGATGTTGGCTGATACACCGCTTTCGGGAGCAAGCCCCCTCCCACATTTTCCGGTGTCACGATTCCATGAACATTGGGCTACGACATTTGCAGACAAATCTCCTTACAATCCCTCCTTTGTCAGTTGCCTGAGCAAGGATTCTGCATGCAAGCCGCCAACCCGCGTCGCGGGTACATTCTGGGCCTGAGCGCCTACATCATCTGGGGCCTGTTCCCGATCTATTTCAAAGCCATCGCCGAAGTGCCGGCCGTCGAGATCATCATTCATCGAGTGCTGTGGTCGGCGCTGTTCGGCGCGCTGTTGCTGATGGTGTGGAAGCACCCCGGCTGGCTGCGCGAGTTGCTCGACAATCCCAAGCGTCTGGCGATTCTCGCCTTGAGCGGCACGCTGATCGCGGCCAACTGGCTGACCTACGTCTGGTCGGTGAATAACGGCCGCATGCTTGAGGCCAGCCTGGGTTACTACATCAATCCGCTGGTCAATGTGCTGTTGGGCATGGTGATTCTCGGTGAGCGTCTGCGGCGCATGCAGTGGGTGGCGGTCGGCCTGGCGGCCGTTGGCGTGGCGCAGCAGGTGTGGCAGGTCGGCAGTTTGCCGTGGGTGTCGCTGGCCCTGGCGCTGACGTTCGGTTTCTACGGGCTGATCCGCAAACAGGCGCCGGTCAAGGCATTGCCGGGGCTGGTGGTGGAAACCTGGATGCTGGTGCCGATCGCTATCGCCTGGTTGTTGTTCAACCAGACCGCGACCAGCGTGCAACCGGCATTCTGGACCACCTCCGAGGCCTGGTGGCTGGTGGCCGCCGGGCCGGTGACATTGGTGCCGCTGGTGTGTTTCAACGCCGCCACCCGCCATCTGCCCTACACCACCATCGGTTTCCTGCAATACATCGCGCCGACGCTGGTGCTGCTGCAAGCTGTGCTGCTGTTCGGCGAGCACTTGTCGTCCAGCACGCTGGTGGCGTTCATGTTTATCTGGGCCGGTCTGGCCGTTTACAGCGTCGATGCGTGGATAAGTCTGCGCCGGCGCAGCTGATCAAAAAACGCACAAACCTCCACAGGCCACGGTTCTCGTGGCCTGCACCGTTCCTTCCCAAGGTTATCCACAGCGTGATCCCCGCCGTTTGTGTGCAACTCACTGATAACTGGCGGTTTTTTGATCAACCTTGGCAAAGCCACGGCCACTATGGGGTTGCGGGCTGTCTCTACAGGTTATCCACAGGCAGGTGCACGTTAAAACTGGATAACCTCAACGGCCGTTAAACGTCTGTGCGTAACACCAACTCGACCATCAGGTCATCGGCCAGGGTTTCCAGCCGCGCTTGCAACACGTCCAGCGATAACGTCAGCGGCACCGCGAGTGTTGCTTCGGCGTGAAACAGCGATTCGCTGCTCATCGGAGCCGGACGCACCTCCGTCACCAGCCTTTCCAGATTCACGCCCTGCTCGCTCAACAACCGTGTGATGTCGCGCACGATGCCGGGGCGATCATTGCCAACCAGTTCCATGGCGATCGGTTTCCAGGTGCAGGATTGCTCGACACCGCTCTCGGCGATCAGCACGCGGATACCGTGCGCCGCCAGCGCCTGTAAGGAATCGACTAATTCGTCGTAAGCCTCCGCCGGCACACCCACACGCAGAATCCCCGCGAATTGCCCCGCCATCCGCGACATGCGGCTTTCCAGCCAGTTGCCGCCGTGCTCGGCAATGCACTGGGCGATGCGCTCGACCTGCCCGGGCTTGTCCGGGGCGAAAACCGTGAGTACGAGATGGTCCATGGCGCAGCCCTCTTGTCATGACTTTTGTTACCGAAGGGCAAGTATAGGCAAGGGCGTTGATTCAGCCCGACCCGGTGCTGGAATTGGAAACCATCTGCAGACGATGACCTGTGGCGAGGGGATTTATCCCCGTCCGGCTGCGCAGCAGTCGCAAATCCTGCCAATTGGGTCTGCCTGCCAGAGCGCAGGGGCGGCTTCGCCACCCAACGGGGATAAATCCCCTCGCCACAGATTCCCTCACCCCAAAGGTGGAGACGCCAAAACTGCGCCATAGCAGCCAAACAGCATTTATGTGTACAACTTTCGATATTTAGCTGGAACAATCCAACAGTTTTTTGAGAACATCCCGTTCCGCGATGTGACCGCAATGCGACATGAGGTCGCAGAACGACGTAATTAGTCTGATTTTCACAAGCGCAACTCATCATGTAGTATGCCGCAGCGCGCACTACATAACGCTGGATCGATGTCTGCCCAAGGCCCGTCCGCAACCCTGAAAGCCCTGTCAGCAAGGCCCCCAAGCCGTTGATGGGTCCCAGCCCAGCCGCCCGCAATGGCATGTACTGGTCGGCAGGTTTGTGGTTTAAATGGCCCGAGGCTTCATTGCCAAATTGAAGAGCTGAAAAGCGAAATAGCTGAGCAGAGTGAGGCAAGCAATGACTGAACACGTTCAAGTCGGTGGCCTGCAGGTCGCCAAAGTCCTGTTCGACTTCGTGAACAACGAAGCCATTCCCGGTACCGGCCTCACCGCCGAACAATTCTGGGACGGTGCCGACAAGGTCATTCACGACCTGGCGCCGAAGAACAAAGCCCTACTCGCCAAACGCGATGACTTCCAGGCGCGCATCGATGCCTGGCACCAGCAGCATGCCGGCCAGGCTCACGACGCCGTGGCGTACAAGGCTTTCCTGCAAGAGATCGGTTATCTGCTGCCAGAAGCGGCTGATTTCCAGGCCACGACGCAAAACGTCGACGATGAAATCGCCCGTACCGCCGGCCCGCAACTCGTGGTGCCGGTGATGAACGCTCGCTTCGCACTCAATGCCTCGAACGCTCGCTGGGGTTCGCTGTATGACGCCCTCTACGGCACCGACGCGATCAGCGAAGAAGGTGGCGCCGAAAAAGGCAAAGGCAAAGGCTACAACAAGGTGCGTGGCGACAAAGTCATCGCCTTCGCCCGGGCCTTCCTCGACGAAGCGGTACCGCTGGCTGCCGGTTCCCACGTCGATTCGACCGGCTACAAAATCGCTGACGGCAAACTGGTGGTAACGCTGAAGGGCGGCAGCAACAGCGGCCTGCGCGATGACGCTCAGCTGATCGGTTTCCAGGGCGACGCCAACGCGCCGATCGCGATTCTGCTCAAGCACAACGGCCTGCACTTCGAAATCCAGATCGATGCCAGCACCCCGGTCGGCCAGACCGATGCCGCCGGCGTCAAAGACATCCTGATGGAAGCGGCGCTGACCACCATCATGGACTGCGAAGACTCCGTGGCCGCCGTCGATGCCGACGACAAAGTGGTGATCTACCGCAACTGGCTCGGCCTGATGAAGGGCGACCTGGCGGAAGAAGTCGCCAAGGGCGGCCAGACCTTCACCCGCACCATGAACCCGGATCGCACCTACACCGCGCCCAATGGCGGTGAAGTCACCTTGCACGGCCGTTCGCTGTTGTTCGTGCGCAACGTCGGTCACCTGATGACCATCGACGCGATCCTCGACAAGCACGGCAACGAAGTGCCGGAAGGCATCCTCGACGGCCTGATCACTTGCCTGGCGGCGGTGCACAACCTCAACGGCAATACTTCGCGGCGCAACACCCGCACCGGTTCGGTCTACATCGTCAAACCGAAAATGCATGGCCCGGAAGAAGCCGCGTTCACCAACGAGCTGTTCGGGCGCATCGAAGATGTCCTGCGCTTGCCGCGCAACACCCTGAAAGTCGGGATCATGGACGAGGAACGCCGCACCACGGTCAACCTCAAGGCCTGCATCAAGGCCGCGAGCGAGCGCGTGGTGTTCATCAACACCGGTTTCCTCGACCGCACCGGCGACGAAATCCACACCTCCATGGAAGCCGGCCCAGTGGTGCGCAAGGCTGACATGAAGGCCGAGAAGTGGATCGGCGCCTATGAGAACTGGAACGTCGATATCGGTTTGAGCACCGGCCTGCAAGGTCGCGCGCAAATCGGTAAAGGCATGTGGGCGATGCCGGACCTGATGGCTGCGATGCTTGAACAGAAAATCGCTCACCCACTGGCCGGCGCCAACACCGCCTGGGTGCCATCGCCAACCGCCGCTGCGCTGCACGCGCTGCATTACCACAAGGTCGACGTGTTCGCCCGTCAGGCCGAACTGGCCAAACGCGCCCGCGCCTCGGTGGACGACATCCTGACCATCCCGCTGGCAGTGAACCCGAACTGGACGCCAGAGCAGATCAAGCACGAACTGGACAATAACGCCCAGGGCATTCTTGGCTACGTGGTGCGCTGGATCGATCAGGGCGTCGGTTGTTCGAAAGTGCCGGACATCAATGACATCGGCCTGATGGAAGACCGTGCGACGCTGCGTATTTCCAGCCAGCACATCGCCAACTGGTTGCGCCACGGCATCGTCACCCAGGACCAGGTCATGGAAAGCCTCAAGCGCATGGCGCCGGTGGTCGACCGTCAGAACGCCAACGACCCGCTGTATCGTCCGCTCGCCCCGGATTTCGACCGCAACATCGCCTTCCAGGCGGCGGTCGAACTGGTGATCGACGGCACCAAACAGCCGAACGGCTACACCGAGCCGGTGCTGCACCGTCGTCGTCGTGAGTTCAAGAAGGCCAACGGTCTGTAACGTGCGTTGATGCTGGAAATGAAAAGGCCCTGATTGGAAGATCAGGGCCTTTTTCATTGGAGAACCGAAATTCCACTATCACTCGAGAGCCAATGTGGGAGCGGGCTTGCTCGCGAAAGCGCCCTGTCTGTCGACATCAATGTTGAATGCCGGTCCGCATTCGCGAGCAAGCCCGCTCCCACATTGGATTTTCGTTGGTTCGCAATGTCAGGGTTCAATGCCCAATTCGTGTTTCACCAACCCCAGCAACTTCTGCGTATCAATCGGCTTGAGCAGAAAATCCACCACGCTCAGATGCATCGCCTCGATCGCGTCTTTCACGTCGGCATCGCCGGAGACAATGATGATCGGCATCGCTGCCCGCACCGACTCGCGAACCTGCCGGATCAGCTCCAGGCCATCGACGTTGCCCATGCGCAGATCGGTAATCACCAGCCCGATCGAAGGCTTTTCGTCGAGCATTTTCAGCGCGGTTTCACCGCTGGCCGCGGTCATGCAGCGAATCCCGTCCAGCGCGAGAATTTCCGACAACAGTTCCCGGGCATCCTTGTCGTCATCGACGATCAAGACACGCTGCGGCGGCAGATCGGGTTCGAGCATCACTGCGCTGAGCGCTTCACGCTCGGCATCGCTCAAAATATCGTGGTCGGACATGGCGTTCTCTAAGTGTTCCAAACAATCATCTGGCAAGTCGTCAGACATCGCCAGACAGCGCTTCAATGTGCACTTCGTCGGATTTTTTTCCAAGGGGCAACGGCACGCTTTTCCGGGCTTTTGCGTAGGGTATTTCCGAAATGTTGCCAATGGTGGCAAAACCTAGACTTACGTCCAATGGGCACCCCGCCTGTGGGGGAAGACCATGGTTGCCACGATCCGACAACAACAATTCGAAAAAGACTGCGGTAATGGTTATGAGTAAAGCGGACGCCTTCACCCAGGCAGGGAAAACCGCGGTTTTGCAGAATATTCAGGGCACCCTGCAATTCCTCCAGCGCTTCCCGCCCTTCAATCAGATGGAACACGCCCACCTCGCTTATCTGGTGGAGCAATGTCAGCTGCGTTTTTTCGCCCAGGGCGAGAGCATCATCAAACCCGCCGACGGCCCGGTCGAACATTTCCATATCGTCAAGCAGGGTCGCGTGGTCGGCGAACGCCAGCACATCACCAAACCCGGCACCGAAACCACCTTTGAAATCACCACCGGCGAATGCTTTCCGCTGGCGGCCCTGCTCGGTGAGCGCGCCACACGCACCGAACATCTGGCGGGCGAAGATACTTTCTGCCTGCAACTGAACAAACTGGCGTTCATCAAACTGTTCGCCCTGTCCAGCACCTTCCGTGATTTCGCTTTGCGCGGGGTCAGCAGCCTGCTCGATCAGGTCAACCAGCAGGTGCAGCAAAAAGCCGTGGAAACCCTCGGCACGCAATATTCGTTGAACACCCGTCTGGGTGAGCTGGCGATGCGGCATCCGGTAACGTGCAGCGCGGACACGCCATTGCGCGAGGCGGTAAAGCTGATGCACGAGCAACAGGTCGGCAGCATCGTCGCGGTGGATGAGCACAAGGCGCCGCTGGGGATTTTTACGCTGCGCGATCTACGCCATGTGGTGGCCGAAGGTGCCGGCGATTTCAGCGATGCCATCGAACAGCACATGACCCGCGCACCGTTCTATCTGTCACCGGATCACAGCGCATTCGACGCAGCGATCGCCATGACCGAGCGGCACATTGCGCACGTTTGCCTGGTCAAGGATCAGCGCCTGTGTGGCGTGGTCTCCGAGCGCGACCTGTTCAGTCTGCAACGGGTCGATCTGGTCCACTTGGCCCGAACGATTCGCAGTGCCCAGCGGGTTGAACAACTGGTAATCCTGCGCGGTGAGATCGGCCAACTGGTCGAACGCATGCTCGCCCACGGCGCATCCTCAACGCAGATCACTCACATCATCACCTTGCTCAACGATCACACCGTATGCCGGGTGATCGAACTGACCCTCGCCGAAAAAGGCGATCCCGGCGTGCCGTTCAGCTGGTTGTGCTTCGGCAGCGAAGGTCGCCGCGAACAAACGCTGCACACCGATCAGGACAACGGCATCCTGTTCGACGCCCGCGATGCGGTGCACGCAGCGGAGATTCGCGGCAAGTTGCTGCCGATTGCCCAGCAGATCAACCAGAGTCTGGCGCAGTGTGGCTTCACCCTGTGCAAGGGCAACATCATGGCCGGCAACCCCGAGCTGTGTCTGTCGCGGGCCGAATGGGCGCGGCGCTTCGCGGCATTTATTCGAGAAGCGACGCCAGAGAACCTGTTGGGCTCAAGCATTTATTTCGACCTGCGCGTGGTCTGGGGCGATGAGCAAGGCTGCGAGCAATTGCGCAGAGGCATTCTCGAGCAGGTCGGCGATAACCGTTTGTTCCAGCGCATGCTGGCTGAAAACGCGCTGCGCAATCGCCCGCCGGTGGGCCGATTCCGTGAGTTCGTGCTGGCACGCAAGAATGGCGAGAAAGCCACGCTGGATCTGAAAATCCAGGGCCTGACGCCGTTCGTGGATGGCGCTCGATTGCTGGCGCTGGCCAACGGCATCGACGCCAACAACACCCTCGAACGCTTCCGCCAACTGGTGGACAAAGAGGTGATCGAACCGCTAGACGGCGCGGCGTATGAAGAGGCCTATCACTTCATTCAGCAAACGCGGATGCAACAGCATCAATTACAGACCCGCGAGAATCTGCCGTACTCCAACCGCGTCGATCCCGACAGCCTCAATCATCTGGACCGGCGCATCCTGCGTGAATCCCTGCGCCAGGCGCAGCGTCTGCAAAGCAGCCTGACCTTGCGGTATCAGCTATGAGCCTGTTTTCCTGGCTGCGCCCGGCCAGTCCTGTAGTGCCGGCGGCGCTGCAACAGCGTCTGGCAAAGTTGCCAGTCATCACCGGGCTGAGCGAATGCAGCCTGCGCGAGCAGCGTTGGGTGGTGCTGGATCTGGAAACCACCGGCCTCAATATCAACAAGGACCGCGTGCTGTCGATTGGCGCGGTGGCCATCGAGGACGGCGCGATCGATTTCAGCCAGCAGTTCGAGCGCACCTTGCAATGTAGTGAGTTGAAGGTCAGCCCAAGCGTGCTGATTCATGGGTTGGGGCCAAATGCGATTGCCGCCGGCAGTGACCCGGCCGAGGCCCTCTTGGAGTTCATGGAGTTTGTCGGCGACAGCCCGTTGCTGGCGTTCCATGCGCCGTTCGATCAGCACATGCTCGGGCGCGCGTTGAAGGAACATCTGGGGCATAAGTTGCAGCATGTGTTTCTGGACGTGGCGGATATCGCGCCATTGCTGTGTCCACAAGCGAACATTCGCGAAGCCGGCCTCGATGAATGGATCGAGTGGTTCCGGCTTGAAGTGTTCGAGCGGCATAACGCGGGTGCCGATGCGCTGGCCACGGCGGAACTGGCGTTGATTCTGTTCAGCCGGGCGCGGGCGCAGCAGATTCACAGTCCGTTGAATCTGCAGCAGCGGCTGGGTCAGTGGAAGCGACGGCAGCAGGCACCGTCCTTTTAGCTTTTCGACGCCTGTCCGACCGCCTTCGCGAGCAGGCTCGTTCCCACAAGGCAGCGCGTTGCCTCATATCACCTGACCAGTGGCCAATTGCTAACCATTCCCACCTCTGCCAGAATCGCGAACAATTCGCGTTAGTTAATATTTCCCAATCGGTGATGTCCGGTGTCGTCAGTCCCAAGTCCCCGCAGTGAGCTCGTCGGTGCGATGTATCGCGACCATCGCGGTTGGCTGCTGGCGTGGTTGCGGCGCAATGTCGCCTGCCCGCAACGCGCCGAGGACTTGAGCCAGGACACGTTCGTGCGCCTGCTCAACCGCGACGAACTGCTGACACCACGCGAACCGCGGGCGTTTCTGGTGGCGATCGCCAAAGGCCTGCTGTTCGATTATTTCCGCCGCGCCGCGCTGGAACAGGCCTACCTCACCGAGTTGATGCTGATCCCCGCAGGCGAACAACCGTCGGTGGAGGAACAGCAGATGATCCTCGACGACCTCAAGGCCATCGACCGCCTGCTCGGCAAGCTGTCGACCAAGGCCCGCGCCGCCTTCCTTTATAACCGCCTCGATGGCCTCAGCCATGCCGAAATCGCCGACAAGCTGGGCGTCTCGGTGCCGCGCGTGCGGCAGTATCTGGCGCAAGGCATGCGCCAGTGTTACGTGGCGCTGTACGGTGAGCCGACATGAGCCCGGCCAGTTCCAGGCCGGTGCCGGCCCATGTGCTGGACGCGGCGATTGCCTGGCAGTTGACCCTCGATTCGAGCACGGCGCTGGAACGTGAGGAGTTCGCCAAATGGCACGCGGCCCATGAAGAACACGCCCGCGCCTGGCGCCAGTTGGGCATGCTCGATCAGCGCTTCAGCGTTGCCAAGGGCCCGGCGCGCAGTGCGTTGCTGCAATCGCGCGAAGGCATTCGCCGGCGCGTGCGCAAGTTGGGCAGCGGACTCGCCAGCGTTTTGCTGGTGGCCGGTCTGGGTCTGTTTGTCAGTGAGCGTTATCTGCCGCTGGACTACTGGCTCGCCGATCAGCGCACCGCTACCGGCGAACAGCGCACCCTGCGCTTGCCCGACGGCACCCTGCTCAATCTCAACACCCACAGCGCGGTGGATGTGCGCTTCGATGAGCAGCGCCGTTTGGTCGTGCTGCAGGAAGGCGAAATCCTCGTCGAGACTGGCCATGGCGATGCGCGGCCGTTCATCGTCGAAACCCGCGAAGGCCGCATGCGCGCCCTGGGTACACGGTTTCTGGTCAAGCGCGAAGAGCAAGGCACGCGCCTGAGCGTGTTGCAGTCGGCGGTCGCCGCACAGGCGCAAGGCAACCCGGCAGAACAGATTCTGCGCGAAGGCCAGCAAGTGCTGCTGCGCAGCGACGGGCTGGGCTCAATTGTCGCGCTCGACCCCGGCGCCGATGCGTGGACGCGCGGCATGCTGGTGGTGGATAACGCGCGGCTAGGGGATCTGGTGCAGGAGCTGGGACGCTATCGGCGCGGCCATCTGGGCGTGGCGCCGGACGTGGCGGACCTGCGCATCACCGGCAGCTTCCCGTTGCATGACACCGACAAAGCCCTGAGCGCATTGCTGCCGACCCTGCCGGTGCAGATCGAGCGGCACACAGAGTATTGGGTGACTGTGGCGAAGGCTGAGACCAAACCCGAGTAATGCGGCGTCTGAGCGGCCGCCTTCGGGAGCAAGCCCCCTCCCACATTTGAAACGCATTCTCCTTGTGGGAGCGGGCTTGCTCGCGAATGGGCCGTTAGCCACAGCACCAGAAACAGGCTCAACCCAGATATCGGCAGCCCCGGTAAACCGAAATAATTTCCACCCAGCCCTATCACTTTTCGAATCTCGTCCGGCACACAGGCAATTGAGAAATATTTCCATTCAGGAGCCGCCGTATGTCCCGTTCGCTAGACACCTTGTTGCGTCCCAGTCTGCTTGCCATTGCCATTGCTTGCGGGACACCGCTGATCAGCAGCCCGCTGCTCGCTGCTGAACAAGCGTCCAGCGTGCGCGCCTACAACCTGCCGGCGGCGCCGCTGTCGACCACGCTGAACCAGATCGCCAGCCAGGGCGGCCTCGCGCTGTCGTTGAACCCGTCGCTGGCGGCCGGCAAGACCTCGGCGCCGGTCAACGGTCAATATGACCCTGCCGGCGCCCTGCGTGCAGCGCTGCGCGGCACCGGTCTGCAACTGGAACAAAGCAGCGCCGGTACCTACACCCTGGTGGCCGTGCCCGACGGCACGATGGCCCTGCCGGAAACCGCGATCATCGGCGTGGAAAACCTGGAAAGTGCCTGGGGCCCGGTCGAGGGCTATACCGCGACCCGCACCGCCGCCGGTACCAAGACCGACACCGCACTGGTCGAAGCACCGCGTTCGATTTCCGTTGCCACCCGTCAGCAAATGGACGACCGCAGCGTGCACAGCCTCGATGACGCCGTGCGCTACATGCCGGGTATCACCGCCAGCAGCTACGGCAGCGACACGCGCGCTGACTGGCTGCGTGTACGCGGTTTCGAACCGACCCAGTTCCTCGATGGCCTGCCGCTGCCCAAGGGCGTGTACGCCAACCCGAAACAGGAAACCTGGAACCTCGACCGCCTCGCCCTGCTGCGCGGCCCGGCCTCGTCGGTGTACGGCCAGACCCCGCCGGGCGGCCTGCTCGACATGGTCAGCCGGCGTCCCAGCGCCGAAGCCAGCAGCGAAATCCAGCTGCAATACGGCAGCGACAATCACCGCCAGATCAACTTTGCCAGCACCGGCAAGATCGATGACGCCGGGCAGTTTCTCTACGGCATCAGCGGCGTGGTGCGCGACAGCGGCACGCAGGTCGATCATGTCGACAACAAGCGCTACAACATCGCGCCGAGCCTGACCTGGAATATCGATGACGACACCAAATTCACCCTGCTGAGCCAGTTCACCCGCGACGACACCGGCATCACCAGCCAGTTTTTGCCGATCCAGGGCACCAAAATCAAATCGCCGTTCGGTGATATTTCTCACCATAAAAATCTCGGCGATCCGGACTGGGAATATTACGACCGCACTTACTACGCGCTGGGTTACGCCTTTGAGCATCGGTTGAACGATGTCTGGCAGTTCAAGCAGAACCTGCGTTATACCAAGTCGGATTTGTCGTTCCAATCGCTGACGCCCGGTTCCTACCCGTTCACGACCGTGGATGAGCAGGGCAACGTCGGCCGCACCAGCACGAGCGTCGACGAGGACATCAGCCAGTTCGCCGTCGACAACAACTTCCAGGCCGACTTCTCTACCGGTGATATCCGCCACACCCTGCTGCTGGGCCTGGACCACCAGCGCAGCAACACCAACTACACCTCAATCTTCGGCGATGGCCTGACCACCAACGTGATCACGCCGATCTACGGCCAGCCGATCGTGCGCCCGGCGCGCTCCACAGCGTTTTACGACTACAACCAGAAAACCTTCCAGACCGGTCTCTACGTTCAGGACCAGATGGCCCTCGACCAATGGCGCCTGACCCTCGGCGGTCGTGAAGACTGGGTGCACACCAGCACTGAGTTCTTTAACAAGGGCGATGCGACAAATACCCAGCGCGACAAACAATTCAGCGGCAACGCCGCGCTCAGCTATGTGTTCGACAACGGCTTTGTACCGTACCTGTCGTATGCCGAATCCTTCCAGCCGACCACGGGTGCCGACGCCACCTCGACCGGTTCGCTCAAGCCAACCGAAGGCAAGCAGTGGGAACTGGGTATCAAATACCAGCCACCGGGCAGCAAAACCCTGCTGACCGCCGCCGTGTATGACCTCACCCAGAAGAACGTGTCGGTCAACACCTTCGTCAACAATGTCTCGATCACCAGCCAGGCCGGCGAAGTGAAGGTCAAGGGCCTGGAACTGGAAGCGGTCTCCGACGTGACCGACAACCTGAAAGTCATCGCCGCCTACACCCTGGCCAAGTCCGAAGTGCAGAACGGCGTCGACAAGGGCAACCGCCTGCAATTGATGCCAAACCAGCAAGCCTCGCTGTGGACCGACTACACCTGGCACACCGGCGTGCTCGACGGTTTCGGCGTGGGCGCCGGCGTGCGTTACACCGGCAACACCTACGGCGACAAGGCCAACACCTGGCTGGGCAAGGCTGACGCCTACACCGTGTTCGACGCTTCGGTGCATTACGACCTCGGCCGCCTGGACAACAGCCTCAAAGGCGCGTCGCTGGCAGTCAACGCGACCAACCTGTTCGACAAGGACTACATTTCCACCTGCGACGGCTTCTATTGCTATTACGGCGACCAGCGCAGCGTGGTCGCCAGCGCGACTTACAAGTGGTAAGCCAGTGAGCTGAAACAGGCCCTGTTACCAGGCCGTCCTCCGTGGACGGCTTTGGTGCTTTTGAAGGTCATGAAATGAAAAGTAAAACAATTCGTCGCTGGTCGTTCATCCACACCTGGACCAGCCTGATTTGCACCGTGTTTTTGCTGATGCTGGCACTGACCGGTCTGCCGCTGATTTTCCATCACGAGATCGAGCACCTGCTCGGCGATGCACCTGAAGTGCGCGAGATGCGGGCCGACACACCGCGGCTGAATCTGGCACAGTTGGTCGCGGCGGCTGAAAAACATCGCCCCGATGATGTCGTGCAGTACTTCGGCTTCGACGACGATGAGCCGAACGCCGTGCTGACCATCATGGCGAAAACCGCGGGCACCGAGCCGAACGCTTCCCACACGTTCATGCTCGATGCACGCACCGGTGAAGCGCTGGAAACGCCTTCGGCCAACGGCGGCTTGATGCTGTTCATCCTGCGCCTGCACGTCGACATGTTTGCCGGATTGCCTGGCAAGCTGCTGCTGGCGTTCATGGGTCTGCTGTTTGTCGTGGCGATTGTCTCCGGAACGGTGCTGTACCTGCCGTTCATGCGCCGCTTGAAGTTCGGCACCGTGCGCCAGGACAAATCCACACGCCTGCGCTGGCTCGACCTGCATAACCTGATTGGCGTCGTGACCCTGACGTGGTGCCTGGTGGTGGGCGTGACCGGGGTGATCAGCGCCTGCGCCGACCTGCTGATCGCCGCGTGGCGCAACGACGCGCTGACCACGCTGATCGCGCCGTATCGCGATGCACCGCCGCTAACCAGACTGGCACCGGCCACGCGCCTGCTCGATATCGCCGCTGAAGTGGCACCGGGCATGAAACCCGACTTCATCGCTTTCCCCGGCACACGATTTTCCAGCGAACACCATTACTCGGTGTTCATGAAGGGCGGCACGCACCTGACCTCGCACCTGCTGACGCCGGTGCTGATCGATGCCACGACCCTGCAAGTCACCGCCGTGGCCGAACGCCCGTGGTACATGGACGCCATGGGCATGTCGCAGCCGCTGCACTTCGGTGATTACGGCGGCATGCCGATGAAAATCCTTTGGGCGACGCTGGATGTGCTGACCATCATCGTGCTGGCGAGCGGCGTGTATCTGTGGGTGGTGCGGCGTAAAGCGGCCAGACCGGTGCTGGAAACCGCGGAGGCTTCGGCATGAAACCGCGTCAGTCGAGTTTCTGGAAAGTCTTCAGCACGCCGATTGTGATTGCGCTGCTCAGTGCCGGGGGGTTGTTTGCGGCGTTGCTCGGGGATGGACTCTGGGATGCGTTGAGCTGGGTCGGGCTTGGCGTGCCGGCGGTCTTGGCCATAAAGGGATTAATGCGGCGAAGCTGAAATCCCGTGTAGGAGTGAGCCTGCTCGCGATAGCGGACTAATGTTCAACATCGATGTTGACTGACCCAACGTCATCGCGAGCAGGCTCACTCCTACAAGGGATCGGTAACAGGCTATGCTGCCCGATCATTGTCCTGATCGAGACCTTGCCCATGTCCGCCCCCAGCATGACCCTGTACCACAACACCCTGTCGCCCTTCGTCCGCAAAGTCATGGTGCTGCTGCACGAAACCGGTCAGCAGGATCGCGTCGCCCTGCAGGACTGTGTGCTCAGCCCGGTCAGCCCGGACCCGGCGCTGATCGCCGACAACCCGCTGAGCAAGATCCCCGCCCTGCGCCTGGCCGATGGCAATGTCATCCATGACAGCCGGGTGATTCTCGAATACCTCGACCAGCAGCACGTCGGCAACCCGCTGATCCCCCGCGAAGGCGCGGCGCGCTGGCGGCGGTTGACCCTGGCGTCGATGGCCGACGGGATCATGGATGCCTCGGTGATGGTGCGATACGAAACCGTTTTACGCCCGGTAGAGAAGCACTGGGACGAATGGCTCGACGCCCAGCGCGACAAGATTCGCCGCGCCCTGGCCGTGTTGGAACAGGATGCGATTGCCGAGCTGACCAGCCATTTCGATGTCGCGGCGATCAGCGTGGCGTGTGCGCTGGGTTATCTCGACCTGCGCTTCCCCGACCTGGACTGGCGCGCGGCCAACCCGCAACTGGCCAACTGGTATTTTGAGGTGAGTCAGCGACCGTCCATGGTTGCGACAATGCCCAAGCCCTGATTCTGCGGCGCTTGCTCGGCCCCTATCGCAAGCAGGCTCACTCCCACAGGATTGGTGCCATACCCGAATCCAATGTGGGAGCGAGCCTGCTCGCGAATGCACCCCCTCGGTTCCGGCGGTAGCGCTGCAACAATCAGCGTCAGCAAAACCGCGACTTCCCTCCGCTCATCTCTTAACCCGCTCATCCCATCGCCTCCACATCAAACTCAAGCGCTTTGGCCGGTTTCAACCCAATCCCGTACCAGTCCAGTTTGCGCGTCAGCACCATGAACACTCCGAGCAAGCCGAACAGCAGCAGCGAGCCCATCAACAGCGCGTAATCCTCGGCGCTCAGCAAGCCATAAAGCAGGCCGTACAACGCCGCCAGCCCCGCCGAAAAACTCAAGCCATGCCACGCGCTGCGCAGCACATGACTGACATAGAAGCCGATCAGTAGCACGCAGCCACTGGCCGACAGCACGTACGCCAGGGCAAAACCGATGTGTTCCGACAACGACAGCAGTAACAGGTAAAAGAACGCCAGCGCCACGCCGACCAAGGCGTATTGCACCGGGTGCACCGCGAGGCTCTTGAGCACTTCGAAGAGGAAGAAACCGGCGAACGTCAGGACGATAAACAGCAGCGCGTATTTGATCGCCCGATCGCTTTTCAGGTACTGATCCACCGGATCGATGAAGCTCACGCCGAAGCTGCGGCCGGTAAACGCCTCGCACTCGTTGCTATTGACGCAACGGCTCATGGCGTCTTGCAGGTTGGTAGAGAAGAATGTGGTCTGCCAGTCAGCACTGAAACCGGCGTCGCTGATTTCCCGTTTGCCCGGCAGGAAGTTGCCGACAAAACTGGGGTGCGGCCAGTTGGCAGTCAGGCTGACGCTGCTGGTCCTGCCCACCGGCAACACCTGCAATGAACCGGTGCCTTGCAGGCGCAGGTCGAAACCGAAGCTCAGTTCGGTGGTTTTGCCGGTGTCCAACAGCGGCAGCGTCACGCGAACGCCTTCACCGAGCCAGCCGACCTGAGTACCGGGAACGAAGTCCAGGCGCTGGCCGTCGAGTTCCAGTTGCAGTGCGTTTTCGATCCCGCGGATGTCGCTGATACCGACCGCGAGGAACGGCGCGTCAAAACGGTAATCGCTGAAGTCTTCTTTAATCCCCAACTGCGCCGGTAACGAGAAATGACCGTTGATGCGGTTATCGGCGTGAAACAGCCGCGCTTCATAAATGCCCCGGGCGCGCAGCTCGGTCTGCACCTGGCCGTCGAGCTCGAAGCGCTCCGGCAGGAAATACAGACGACCGCGCTCCTCAGTCGGTTCGTCATAGCGCTTGTTGGTTTTATCGTGGGTCTTCCAGTTATGGATCACTTTGCGATACGGCACCACCATCACCGGCCCGCTCAGTTGCTGGCTATAACTGGAACTGCGGGCGATGTCTTCGAGCACGCCGTCGCGCAGTTGCTGACGCTCGTCGATGACGCCGTCGATCATCAGCAACGGGATCAGCAACAGCAGGATCAGCAGGGCAATGGCGCCGAGCTTGATGGTCAGATTCTTGTTCATGGGACTCTCCCTGTTTGGATGAGGGGAGTCTGGTCATGCGCTGTGGTGGGAATGTGAGCGGAATATGGAGATTGTGTGGAGATGTTCCGGCCCCTTCGCGAGCAAGCCCGCTCCCACATTGGTTATGCGTCGTTCACCAATCCGTGTGGGAGCGGGCTTGCTCGCGAAGGCAGCGACACGGTCTCAGGGCAGGCGCAATACCACTTCAACCCCGCCCTCGACATTGGCAATGCGCATCCCCCCGCCATGCAACTTGACCACTTCCTCGACAAAATTCAGCCCCAGCCCGGTACTTTTACGCCCGGTGTCCGGGCGCGGCAACGAGTAGAACCGCTCGGTCAAACGCGGCAAGGCGTAATCGGGGATCGGCGCGGTCTGGTTGAACAGACGACATTCGATCTGCTCGCCGACCCGCTCGGCATTGAAGCGCAACACGCCTTGCGCCGGGGTGAAATCCAGCGCGTTTTCCAGCAGATTGCCCAAGGCCTGGCGCAGCAGGAACGGCTCGCCAATCAGCAGCAGATCGCTGCCGATCGCTTGCTCGACACGCAGTTGTTTCCCCTCGATCCGCGCCGCTTGGGCGCTCAATAGTTGCTCGACCAACACCGAAAGCGGCACCGCCACTCGCTCTTCCAGGCCTTGGCGTTGTTCGACCTGCGCCAGGTTGAGCAAGCGTTCGATCAACTGTTGCATGCGCGCACTTTCGCTGTCGATATTGCCGACAAAGCGCAGGCGCTGAACCGTTGGCATCTCCGCCAGCAGCAACTCCGCCGCACCGCGAATCGCCGCCAGCGGGCTTTTCAGTTCGTGGGTCAGCGTGTGTACATAGCGCTCGACGTAGGCCTTGCCTTCCAGTTGCGTGCGCATCTGCTCGACCGCCGTGGCGAGTTGCGCAAGTTCACCGCCGCGATAGTGCGGCACTTCCACCCGCCGCCCCTCGCTCACGGCTTGTGCATAACCGGTCAGGCGATGCAGCGCGCGGCTCAGCCACCACGACAGCAAGGCGCCGAACAACAGACCGAGACCGATCAGGCCGGCACCGTAAATCAGCAGGCGCCGTTCAGTGCGATCGACATATGGCTGCAGCGAACTGTTGGGCTTGGCCACGGTGACCACGCCGATGATCTTGCCGTTGTCACGGATCGGCGCGCCAACGTGCATGACCGACGAACCCGGATCATCGGCGTCGCTGCGGCTGGAGCGCGCGCCGTACTCGCCGCGCAGGGTCAGGTAGACGTCATTCCAGCGCGAGTAATCCTGACCGACCGCCACGCCACTGGAATCGAGCACGACGATGCCTTTGGCGTCGGTGACATAGATGCGATGGTTGACCTGATTCTTCGGCAGTCCCCAGATCGTCGCTTGCGGCTGGCGCTCGCCATAGGCACGCAGCAATTGCGGCCAGCGGTTCTCGCTGAGGGTGCCGGCCTTGAAATCGTCGCGCAGGATTTCCGCCATCAGGTTGGCGGTATCGACCAGTGTCTCTTCGGTGGACTGACGCACGCCGGGGCGGATTTCCTCCATCACCGTGTTCAGTACGAAATAACCGGTCAGGCCGACAAACAGCACGTACACCAGAAAAATGCGCAGGCCCAACGACATCAGCTATGCCCCGGACTGTAGCTGTAGCCGAGGCCACGATGGGTCTGGATCGGCTCCGCGTCGGCGCGCACCAGGCGCAGCTTGGCACGTACGCTTTTGATGTGGCTGTCGATGCTGCGTTCGTAACCGGCATCCGCGGCAACGCCCAGCGCATCGAGCAATTGCTCGCGGCTGAAAACCCGCTCGGGTTGTTCGAGCAGGCATTGCAGCAGACGGAACTCATGACGGGTCAGGCTCAGTGCCTGGCCGCGATAGCTGATTTGCACGCGTTCGGGATCGATGCGAAACAGCGCGGAACCGGTTTCCACGGTGGGGCGCGGCGCGATGCGCTTGAGGATGGCTTTGACCCGCGCCGCCACTTCGCGCGGGCTGAACGGCTTGACCACGTAATCGTCAGCGCCGATCTCCAGCCCCACCACGCGGTCGATCTCGGCATCGCGGGCGCTGAGGAACAGCACCGGCACTTCGGTGAAGCGCCGCAGTTGCTTGCAGGTCTCGAAGCCACTGATGTCCGGCAGGCCGATGTCGAGAATGATCAGGTCGGCCGGGGTCTGCCGCTGATGCTCCAGCGCCGCCGCGCCGAGGCTCAGCCACGTGGTGGTGAACCCCTCGCCCTGTAAGGCAAATATCAGCGTGTCGGCAATCGCCGCTTCGTCTTCGACAATGAGAATGTGCGGCATGGCGTCCGAGCCCGTGGCAGGTAATGCGCGAACGGTGCCCCAAGCCCGGCGCTACGTCAATCAGACCACTTAGCAGTCAGGCTTGTCGGCGGTGTAGCGCCGTGCCGGATTGACTGCCGCGCCGAACTCGCGCAAGGCCTTGGCACCGATCAGCAGCGGGTAATTGAAGTGGCTGCGATCGGTCAGGTTGACCTCGACGGTGCGCTTGACGTTGCCCAGGCACAATTCCAGATCGACCACCGGGCGCTTGGCGGCATCGCTGGCGTCGCGCTCTTCATCGTCCTCGTCGGAGCGGCTTTTGATCTTGCTGATGCGCGCCACCTTGTGTTCGAAGACCTTGTTGCTGGCGTCCTTGGTGGCGAGGCGAAAACGCACCCAGTCTTCGCCGTCGCGGGTGAAGGTCTCGATGTCCTTGGCCGACAGCGAGGCGGTCAGCGCGCCGGTGTCCATCTTGGCCTTGAGCACTTCGCCGCCGATTTCCGGCAGCGCGATGTATTCGTAACGCCCGTACAGGGTCGGCTCGGCGGCCATGACCGGCAGGGCGACAAGGGCAAACAGAGCAAGGAGGGATTTCACGTAGGGGGCTTCCTTGGAAAAATTTATGGGCGGCAGGCGCGAGATTTTAGACACCAGCGAAGTCATTCGTTCGCCATCGGCCGCCTTCGCGGGCAAGCCCGCTCCCACAGGGTGAACGCATTTCAAATTGTGGGAGCGGGCTTGCTCGCGAAGGGGCCAACTCAGTCAACACAACACTTGAGCGAAGCATACCCGGCAAAAAGTGAAACATTCGTCAGCGCCGATTTGGCCTGCTGCGTGAAGCTGCTTATCATGGCCCGCCCACCGGACTTCAAAGAGTTGCTTATGCGCCGCCTGCTCACCGGCTGTTTCGTCACCCTGCTGCTGCTGCTCAACACCCTGATCCTGATCGGGCCGTTGATGGTGTTCGCCCTGCTCAAGCTGGTCGCACCCGGGCGCTGGCGTGACTACGCATCATGGGCGGTGATGTGGATTGCCGAGACCTGGGCCGAAATCGACAAGCTGATCTTCAAGCTCTGCATTCCGACGCAGTGGGACATTCGCGGTGGCGACGATCTGCGTCGCGACACCTCGTATCTGGTGGTCAGCAATCATCAATCCTGGGTCGATATTCCGGCGCTGATCCAGACGCTCAACCGGCGTACGCCGTTCTTCAAATTCTTCCTCAAGAAAGAGCTGATCTGGGTGCCGTTTCTGGGCCTGGCGTGGTGGGCGCTGGATTACCCCTTCATGAAGCGCTACACCAAGGCGTTTCTGGCGAAAAACCCGGAACTGGCCGGCAAGGATCTGGAAATCACCAAACAGGCCTGCGAGCTGTTCAAGCGCCAGCCGGTGACGGTGGTGAATTATCTGGAAGGCACCCGCTACACCCGGGCGAAAAGCACGCAGCAGTCGTCCCCCTTCAACCATCTACTCAAGCCCAAGGCCGGCGGCGTGGCGTTTGTGCTGGCGGCGATGGGTGAACAGCTTGATGCAATGCTCGACGTCACCGTGGTTTATCCGCAGGAGAAAATCCCGGGCTTCTGGGACCTGATCAGCGGCAACGTGCCACGCGTGATCATCGACATCAAAACCCGCGAACTCGACCCGGCGCTGTGGCAGGGCGATTACGAGAAAGATCCGGCGTTTCGCGAGCGCGTCCAGAACTGGGTCAACCAGCTCTGGACCGAGAAGGACCAGCGCATCGCCGAACTGCGCGACGAGCGCCGTTGAATCAACTGCCGGTACCCGTGCCCCAGATGCTGCCCAGGCTACTCAACAGCGAACCGCCGACGCCCTGTTGACCGAGGTACTGGAGCAGCACCGGAGCAAACTGGCCGATCATGCCGCTGTCCATGCCCAACGCGCTGAACGCGTTGTTCAGGTCGTTGCTGTCTTTGACGTTGCCCAGCGCATTCTCAAGGCCTGCGGATTTGCCGGACGAACCGAGCAAGGCGCCCAGGGCCGCCAGATTACCGCCGCCACCGGACAACTTGTCGATGCCCGGCACTTCCTTGGCCAACTGCGAATAGTCGGTGCTGCTCAGTTGATTCTTCGCCAGCCCGAGCATCGCACTGGTGCCGCCGACGGCTTGCTCCGGCGTGACATCCAGTGCACTCAGTGCGCTGAGCAAACCGGCGGTCTCCGAAGTCGGCGCGGCGGCCGCCGCCTTGTCACCACCCTGCATGCCCGATACCGCACCGGCCACGTCATTCAGACTGAAACCGGCAAACACCGGCCCGGCGGCCAGCGTCAGGAGCGATGCCAGGGCAAAACCGCGTGAAATCTTCATTCAGACATCCTCTTATTTCTTGGGCTCCATCAACAGGCGGAGCTGCGCCTTTTGACCTGAGACTCAATGAGCTGTTCCAGAACCGGGAAATGATATTAGTCCGGCCGACCACTGCTCGCGATAAAAACCCACCCGATTCATTCCTAATGGTTCTCATAAACTGTCATATATGACAGTAGCCGTCGCAATGCTTCCGGGGCATGGTTGACCTTCAACTCGCCAAGGAAATGAAATCATGCGTATCGCAAGACTATTCACGCCGCTCTGTTTAGCTGTTACTGCAGGCCTCGCACAGGCAGACACCTGCCCCGTGCTTTCAGGCATGCAAGAGGCCAGGGATGGTTCTGAGCTCAAGGACAACTTCGGTAGAATCTGGAAGGTGGCGAATCCGAACGAGCTAAAAATCAACAGGGGCACTGAGTTTGAAAGCGTTACGCACATTACCGAAGACGAAGACGAAACCGGTCCAATCCTGGTCAATCAAATAAGTTGTCGTTATGGAAACATTGCCTTGGTAGCAGATGTCGCTCACTTCGAATCAACATCCAGCGATTGGACGAAAACCGGTCAATGCACTGCTTCGTTAACTCAGTGCTCCTTTAGCACGAATGAATAACGATTAGCGGAAATGAAAAAGGCGGCATTTCGGCCGCCCTTATTGTCACCTTGTTCCGTTACGCCGCACTAAACAACTTATGCGGATCAATCACAAACTTCTTCGGTACGCCGGCATCGAACTCGCCGTAACCTTCCGGCGCCTGATCGAGGCTGATCACTTGCACGCCGACCACTTCGGCAATGTTGATGCGATCCCACATGATCGCCTGCATCAACTGGCGGTTGTACTTCATCACTGGCGTCTGGCCGGTGTGGAAGCTGTGGGATTTGGCCCAGCCCAGGCCGAAGCGGATGCTCAGGCTGCCCATTTTCGCGGCGGCGTCCACGGCGCCCGGATCTTCGGTGACGTACAGGCCCGGGATGCCGATCTTGCCGGCCACCCGCACCACACCCATCAGTGAGTTGAGCACGGTGGCCGGGGCTTCGGCCTTGACGCCGTCGTGGCCGTGGCCGCGTGCTTCGAAACCGACGCAGTCGACTGCGCAGTCGACTTCCGGCTCGCCCAGCAGAGCGGCGATCTGTTCGTGCAGCGGGGTATCGGTGGACAGGTCGACGATTTCAAAACCCTGGGCCTTGGCGTGGGCCAGGCGGATGGTATTGACGTCGCCGATGATCACCACTGCCGCGCCCAGCAGACGTGCGGAGGCAGCAGCGGCCAGACCGACCGGGCCGGCGCCTGCGATGTAGACGGTGCTGCCCGGGCCAACGCCCGCAGTGACGGCGCCGTGGTAACCGGTCGGGAGGATGTCGGAGAGGCAGGTCAGGTCACGGATTTTCTCCATGGCCTTGTCGCGATCCGGCAGTTTCAGCAGGTTGAAGTCGGCGTATGGCACCAGCACGTACTCGGCCTGGCCACCGGTCCAGTCGCCCATGTCGACATAGCCGTAAGCGCCGCCGGCTCGGGCCGGGTTAACGGTCAGGCAGACGCCGGTGTGTTGCTCCTTGCAGGAACGGCAGCGCCCGCAAGCTACGTTGAACGGCACGGAGACCAGATCGCCGATCTTCAGGTTTTCGACGTCGGAGCCTTTTTCGATCACCTCGCCGGTGATTTCATGGCCCAGCACCAGACCGGTCTGCGCCGTGGTCCGGCCGCGTACCATGTGCTGGTCGGAGCCGCAAATATTGGTGGAGACCACACGCAGGATCACCCCGTGCTCGATCTTCCTGCCGCGCGGGTCCTGCATTTTCGGATAGTCGATTTTCTGTACTTCGACCTTGCCAGCGCCGAGATACACCACACCACGATTGCCAGACATGCTTTCACCTCGCTGTTGTTTTTATGGAACTGCGTTGCCCCGGTTGGGCAGCGCGTTGAGTGCTCGGGTATTGCTTGTTGGTCTTGCGTTGTCAGTTATGGCCCTATCGCGAGCAGGCTCACTCCTACATTTGGAATGCGTACCCCTTGTAGGAGTGAGCCTGCTCGCGATGGCGATCTAAAGAACGACCGTGCGATTGGCGTTGAGAAACACTCTGCGCTCAATGTGATATCCAACCGCTCGCGCCAAGGTCAGGCCTTCGATATCCCGCCCCTTGGCAATCAGATCCTCGGGGTAATGGCTGTGATCCACCGCCTCGACGCCCTGGGCAATGATCGGTCCTTCGTCCAGATCGTTGTTGATGTAGTGCGCGGTGGCGCCGACCAGTTTCACGCCCTTGTTGTAGGCCTGGTGATACGGCTTGGCGCCCTTGAAGCCCGGCAGCAGCGAGTGGTGAATATTGATCGCCTTGCCGTCGAGCTTGCGGCACAGCTCCGGTGACAACACCTGCATGTAGCGCGCGAGGATCACCAGTTCGGCACCGGCCTCTTCGATCACCTGCCAGACCTGACGCTCCTGCGCCGGTTTGTCGTTGGGGTCGAGAGGGAAATGGTAGTAGGGAATCTGGTGCCAGTCGGCCAGCGGCTTGAGATCCGGATGGTTGGACACCACCGCCGCCACGTCCATCGACAACTGGCCGATGCGCTGGCGGTAGAGCAAGTCGTTGAGGCAGTGATCGGCCTTGGACACCATGATCACCACTTTCGGCCGGTAGTTAGGCGCGGTCAGCTCGAAGATCATGCCAAAGGCCTGGCCGCGCTCGGCCAAGCCTGCACGGAAGGACTGTTCGTCGAAGCCGTCGGGCTGACGGAATTCCACACGAATGAAGAAGCGCCCGGAGAGGCGATCATCGAACGAGTGGTGCTCGGTGACGTAACAGCCCTGTTCGAACAGAAAACGCGTGACCGCGTCCACGGTGCCGAGGACGCTGGGGCAATCGGCGGTCAGAATCCATGTGTCTGGGGCGCGGCTCATATCTTATCCTCTGATCGTTCCTACGCTCTGAGTGGCAACGATCATTAAACTCTGTGGCGAGGGAGCTTGCTCCCGCTGGGTTGCGCAGCGACCCCAAATCAGCGGCCGCGTTTGCCCGGAAGTAACGCGGACTCAGTTTTCATGACTGCTTCGCAGTCGAGCGGGAGCAAGCTCCCTCGCCACAGAAGCAGCTACCACGGCCATTCAGCTTCAGGCCTGAACGCTAAGGCCGTACTCAGCCGAAGCATCTTGCAACCACAACCACCAGTAATCGGAAAAACTACGGCGAATCAGCAATTCCCAAGTGTCTTCAGCCGTGTGACGAATCATCAGTTGTGACTTGGCGAACACCGTGCCTACAGCCTTGCCGACCGGGAAGTTGTTCGGGTGCACGTCATAACTGGTGGACTTCATCAGCACCTGCCGCACGTTCGGCCCGCTCAGTTCGAGAATCTGCTGGCCGCCGCTGACGTTGACGATTGCGATGTGCAGATCGCCCAGCGCGTCGCGCAGCTTCTGTTCGGCGGCAAATTCTTCACCGCTTGGCACGATCAGCAGCCACTCGTCCGGGCCCATCCATTGCAGGCTGGTTTCGCCTTTGACGATGACGCTGAGGGCGCCGGGCAATTCAATGCCGAGGGCCTTGTGCACACCGGCGGCGAACGCTGCGTCGTGGCCATCGCCACGAATGGTCAAATGGCCGAGGAGTTTCTTTTCACGCACGATCACGCCGGCGTTCTTGCGGCCCTTGCCGACCAGGCTGGCGAGGTCGGCATGGTGCAACGACGACTCGGCACGGGCGCCAGTGGTCGGGCGTTGTTGGTAAACATTGGCTGTGGTCATAAAGCACCTTCTGAATTCTGACTTGAGCCCTGTGTAGGCAGATCTACCGCTATCGCGAGCAGGCTCACTCCTACAAGGGGTACGCGATCACCTGTAGGAGTGAGCCTGCTCGCGATAAAGTCGCCGCGGTGCACCTGCACTCCCCAAGAGCCGAACCATCAAATGTTCTGCCGCTCACCCTTCGGATCGAAGAACACCGAAGAAACGATTTCCGCCTCGATCACGCTGCCATCGGCCAGCGGTGCAAACACCCGCTCACCCAGACGCTTGAGACCGCCCTTGACCACGCCCATGGCAAACGAATAACCGAGGGAGTTGTGCGCGTAGCTTGAGGTGACGTGGCCGACCATGGTCATCGGGATCGCCTGCTTGGTGTTGAACACCAGCTGTGCACCTTCCGGCAGCCACTTGGTCGGATCGATCGGCTTGAGACCGACCAACTGTTTACGCTGATCGCGTACGCAGTCTTCACGGTTCATGCCGCGCTGGCCGATCCATGAGAACGGTTTGGTGCGACCGACACACCAGCCCATGTTCAGGTCGTCCGGGGTCATCGAGCCGTCGGTGTCCTGGCCGACGATGATGAAACCCTTCTCGGCACGCAGCACGTGCATGGTTTCGGTGCCGTATGGCGTCAGGTTGTACTGCTTGCCCGCCTCGACGATTTTCTCCAGCACGCCCATCGCATAGTCGGCCTGCACGTTGACTTCGTACGACAGCTCACCGGTGAACGAGATGCGGAACACCCGCGCCGGCACATCGCCGACCAGACCTTCTTTCCAGGTCATGAACGGGAACGCTTCGTTGCTCAGGTCGATGTCGGTCACGGCACTGAGCAGCTTGCGGCTGTTCGGCCCGGACAAGGTCATGGTCGCCCAGTGGTCGGTGACGGAGGTGAAGTACACCTTCAGGTCCGGCCATTCGGTCTGGTGGTACAGCTCCAGCCACTGCAGTACGCGTGCGGCGCCGCCGGTGGTGGTGGTCATGACGAAATGGTTGTCGGCCAGACACGCCGTCACACCGTCGTCGAAGACCATGCCGTCTTCCTTGCACATCAAACCGTAGCGGGCCTTGCCCACGTCGAGTTTGGTCCAGGCGTTGGTGTACACGCGGTTAAGGAACTCGCGGGCATCCGGGCCTTGAATGTCGATCTTGCCGAGGGTCGAGGCGTCCAGCAGGCCGACGCTGTCGCGCACGGCTTTGCATTCGCGCTTCACCGCGGCGTGCAGGTCTTCACCGTTTTTCGGGAAGTACCATGGACGCTTCCACTGACCGACGTCTTCAAACTCGGCGCCGTTCTTCACATGCCAGGCATGCAGTGCGGTGTAGCGCACCGGTTCGAAGATGTGTCCACAGTGCCGGCCGGCCACGGCGCCGAAAGTCACCGGCGTGTAGTTCGGGCGGAACATGGTGGTGCCCATCTGCGGGATGGTCACGTTCAGCGAACGGGCGGCGATGGCCAGACCGTTGACGTTGCCGAGCTTGCCCTGATCGGTGCCGAAGCCCAGCGCGGTGTAGCGCTTGACGTGTTCGACCGACTCGAAACCTTCGCGGGTCGCCAGTTCGATACCGCCGGCGGTGACGTCGTTCTGGAAGTCGACGAATTGCTTCGGTGCACGCGCCGAGTTCTTCTCGTGCGGCACCTGAAACAGCGCCAGCGTTGGCTCTTCGAGACGGCTCAGCGCTTTGGGCAACACGCCTTCGACCGTCTGGAAACCGGCTTCGACGGCCGCGCGCGCGCCGCCTTCGAAACCGTCGGCCAAGGCATCGCCGAGACCGTAGACGCCGTTGATGCCACCGACGCACACGCGTTTCTGCGGTGCTTCGCCCGGTACGAAACCGAGAATGTCTTCACGCCAGACCGGCTTGCCGCCCAGGTGCGAGGCCAAGTGCACCACCGGACTGTAACCGCCGGAGCTGGCGACCACATCGCAGTCGAGCCATTCGCCCGGGCTGGTCACGGCGTGTGCCTTGACGTCAATCGCGGCGACCCGGGCAGCGGTGACGCGCTTGCTGCCACGGGCTTCGATCACGGCGCTGCCGGTGAGGATACGAATGCCCTTGGCGCGCGCCTCTTCCACCAATGCACCGCGCGGATTGCTGCGGGCGTCGGCGATGGCGACCACTTGTAGACTGGCATCGAGCCAATCGAGAGCGACGCGATAGGCGTGATCGTTGTTGGTCGACAAGACAAGCTTCTTGCCCGGTGCGACGCCGTAGCGGCGCACGTAAGTCGAGACAGCACCGGCGAGCATGTTGCCCGGCACATCGTTGTTGCCGTAGACCAGCGGACGCTCATGGGTGCCGGTCGCCAGCACCACACGCTTGGCGCGCACGCGGTGGATGCGCTGCCGTACCTGACCGATCGGCGCACGGTCACCGAGGTGATCGGTGAGACGTTCGTGAATGGTCAGGAAGTTGTGGTCGTGATAACCGTTGACCGTGGCGCGCGGCAACAGCAGCACGTCCGGGGTGTTCGCCAGTTCCGCGATGACACTGGCGACCCACTCCATCGCCGGCTTGCCGTCGAGGCTTTCGCGCGAGTCGAGCAGGCTGCCGCCAAACTCTTCCTGCTCATCAGCCAGAATTACCCGCGCACCACTGCGCGCCGCCGCCAGGGCAGCGGCCAGACCGGCCGGGCCAGCACCGACGATCAGCACGTCGCAGTGCTGGTTCATGTAGTCGTAAGTGTCCGGATCGTTCTCGGTCGGCGAGCGGCCTAAACCTGCGGCCTTGCGGATGTACTTCTCGTAAGTCATCCAGAACGATTGCGGGTACATGAAGGTTTTGTAGTAGAAACCCGGCGGCATCAGCTTGCCGCCGACCTTGCCGAGAATGCCCATCATGTCGTTGTTGACGCTCGGCCAGCCGTTGGTGCTGGTGGCGACCAAGCCTTGATACAACGCCTGTTGCGTGGCGCGCACGTTGGGAATCTGCGTGGCTTCAGTAGCGCCAATCTGCAGCACAGCGTTCGGCTCTTCGGCACCGGCAGCGAAGATCCCGCGAGGACGCGAATACTTGAAACTGCGGCCAATGATGTCGACGCCGTTGGCGATCAGGGCGGCGGCCAGCGAGTCGCCTTCAAAGCCTTTGTAGGTCTGGCCGTTGAAGGTGAAGCTCAGCACTTTGTTGCGGTCGATCCGTCCACCGTTGGACAGGCGATTGATCTGGCTCATACCTTCTCTCCCAGAGCCGTGGCGGCCGCTTTCTGAGTGTCAGCCTTGTCAGTGAATTGCGGCTTCTCGCCGATCTTGTAGCTCTCGAGAATCTCGTAAGTCACAGTGTCGCGGGTGACGTTGAAATACTGGCGGCAACCGGCAACGTGGTCCCACAACTCGTGATGCAGACCGCGCGGGTTATCGCGAAAGAACATGTAATCGCCCCACTCCTCGTCGGTGCAGGCGTTCGGATCCAGCGGACGCGGGATGTGCGCCTGGCCGGATGCATGGAATTCCTCTTCGGAGCGCAGTTCGCCGCAGTGAGGACAGAAGATGTGCAACATAGGGATTTCTCCTGTTAGTGGGCGACGGCAGCAGCGCCGTGTTCGTCGATGAGCGCACCGTTGTGGAAACGGTCGATGGAAAACGGTGCGGCCAAGGGGTGCATTTCACCCTTCGCGAGGCTTGCGGCAAACACGTTGCCCGAGCCCGGGGTGGCCTTGAAGCCGCCGGTGCCCCAACCGCAGTTGAAGAACATGTTCGGTACCGGCGTTTTCGAGATGATCGGGCAGGCGTCCGGGGTGGTGTCGACGATGCCGCCCCACTGACGGTTCATGCGCACCCGCGACAGCACCGGGAACATTTCGACGATGGCCTGAATGGTGTGCTCGATCACCGGGTACGAACCACGCTGGCCGTAGCCGTTGTAGCCGTCGATGCCGGCGCCGATCACCAGATCGCCCTTGTCGGACTGGCTGATGTAACCGTGCACGGCGTTGGACATGATCACGCTGTCGATAATCGGTTTGATCGGCTCGGACACCAGCGCTTGCAGCGGGTGGGATTCGATCGGCAGGCGGAAACCGGCAAGCTTGGCCATGTGCCCGGAATTACCGGCAGTCACCACGCCGACGCGCTTGGCACCGATGAAACCCTTGTTGGTTTCAACGCCGATGCACACGCCGTTTTCCTTGCGGAAACCGATCACCTCGGTCTGCTGGATCAGGTCCACGCCCAAGGCATCGGCGGCACGGGCAAAGCCCCAGGCCACGGCGTCGTGACGGGCGACGCCGCCGCGACGCTGAACGGTGGCGCCCATGATCGGGTAGCGGGTGTTTTTCGAGCAGTCGAGGTATGGAATTTCGTCAGCGACCTGCTTGGCGTCGAGCAGCTCACCATCGACGCCATTAAGGCGGTTGGCGCTGACCCGACGCTCGGAATCACGAATGTCCTGCAGGGTGTGGCACAGGTTGTAGACGCCGCGCTGGGAGAACATCACGTTGTAGTTGAGATCCTGCGACAGGCCTTCCCACAATTTCATCGCGTGTTCGTAGAGGTGCGCCGACTCGTCCCACAGGTAGTTGGAACGGACGATGGTGGTGTTGCGCGCGGTGTTACCGCCGCCCAGCCAGCCTTTCTCGACCACGGCGACGTTGGTGATGCCGTGCTCCTTGGCCAGATAGTAGGCAGTCGCCAGGCCGTGCCCGCCGCCGCCGACGATGACCACGTCATAGACTTTTTTAGGGGTGGGCGTGCGCCACATGCGCTGCCAGTTTTCGTGGTGGCTGAGCGAGTGTTTGAACAGGCCGAAGCCGGAATAGCGTTGCATAGTAGTTACTCCAAAACGCTCAGCGATAAACCGGGAAGTCAGCGCACAGGGCCGAAACCTGCTGGGCGACATTGGCCTCGACGTCGGCATCGCCGAGGTTGTCGAGGATGTCGCAGATCCAGCCGGCGAGGGTTTCGCACTGGCTGACCTTGAAGCCTCGGGTGGTCACCGCCGGGGTGCCGATGCGCAGGCCCGAGGTCACGAACGGCGACTGCGGATCGTTCGGCACGGCATTCTTGTTGACGGTGATGTGCGCACGGCCTAGCGCGGCATCGGCATCTTTACCGGTCAGGCCCTGACGGATCAGGCTGACCAGGAACAGATGGTTGTCGGTGCCACCGGAGACGACGTCGTAGCCTCGCTTGATAAACACGCCGGCCATCGCCTGGGCGTTGTCGATCACTTGTTGCTGATAGGCCTTGAAGCCAGGCTCCAGCGCTTCCTTGAAGCACACTGCTTTGCCGGCGATGACGTGCATCAGCGGACCGCCCTGGGCGCCGGGGAAGACCGCGGCGTTGAGCTTTTTCTCGATCTCTTCGTTGGACTTGGCCAGGATCAGCCCGCCACGCGGACCGCGCAGAGTCTTGTGGGTAGTGGTAGTGACCACGTCGGCATACGGCAGCGGGTTCGGGTACAGGCCAGCGGCGACGAGGCCGGCAACGTGGGCCATGTCGACGAACAGCAGCGCACCGACCTTGTCGGCGATCTGACGGAAACGCGGGAAGTCCAGAGTCTTCGAATACGCGGAGAAACCGGCAACGATCATTTTCGGTTGGCACTCAACGGCCAGACGCTCGACTTCGTCGTAGTCGATCAGCCCGGTGTCGGTGTTGATGCCGTACTGCACGGCGTTGTAAAGCTTGCCCGAGGACGACACTTTCGCGCCGTGGGTCAGGTGACCGCCGTGGGCCAGGCTCATGCCCAGAATGGTGTCGCCCGGCTGGATCAGCGCCAGGTACACGGCGCTGTTGGCGGAAGATCCGGAGTGCGGCTGGACGTTGGCGTAATCGGCGCCGAACAGTTGCTTGGCGCGTTCAATGGCCAGCGCTTCGACTTTATCCACATGCTCGCAGCCGCCGTAGTAGCGCTTGCCCGGATAGCCCTCGGCGTATTTGTTGGTCAGGCCGCTGCCTTGTGCCTGCATGACGCGCTTGCTGGTGTAGTTCTCCGACGCGATCAGCTCGATGTGATCTTCCTGACGTTGCTCCTCGGCATTCATCGCCGCCAGCAGTGCATCGTCGTAACCCTGGATCTGGTCTTGCTTGCTGAACATCGCGTCTCTCCCAGCGGCATCTGTGCGCCATTTCGTCTCGGTGAGGCACCGGCAATCGCAGCGGTGCCCTTTGATGCGATGGTATGACCGGCACAGACAGCTCAAATGCCTGCGCGCGCCACGCAAAGGTGCGTTTACGACATGGCTGGAAATGCTCTGCTCGAAACGCCGCAGATCCCCTGTGGGAGCGGGCTTGCTCGCGAAGAGGCCGTGTCAGTCACATCAATGCCGCCTGACACACCGCCTTCGCGAGCAAGCCCGCTCCCACAGGGATTAGGTGTATGCCGCGCGGACGGCGAGCAGCACGAGGAAATGCGCGGGATACAGGGCATAAGCCCAACGCCGCATCGGTGGTGGCTGGAGATGTCGCAGATGTCGCAACAAGAACATCCCCAGCATTGGCGCCAACAGACAAGTCGCCAGGCCGAGAATCGCCACGCTGTTGCCGAACCGCGCCGATTCGAGCAGCACCTGCCATTGATTCGCGGCGAGACAAATCAGCCCCGGCAACACACTGAGAGACCATGGTCGGCGAAATACCAGCAGCATCGCCAACGGCAGCAGCACTCCGAAAAAGCCGAACATCAGTCGCTCTGAAAAAACCGCCGCGGCCACCAGCGCGGCCAACGCGAGCAATCGCGACACCGGCGCTGAATCCTGCCAGCCCCGAGCCACCAGCAGGCCCAGCGCCAGGGTCGGCATTACGTTCAAGGTGTCAGGCTCGGGTATGTACAAGCGATACGGAACTTCACTGATGGCGCTGAACAGCACCAACCAGCCCAGATAACGCCATTCTGTTTTCCGTCTGCCGTCACGGGCCAGATTCGCCGCCATCGCCAGGCAAAACCACGGAAACGCCAGACGCCCCGGCACATACAGCCAGTCGGCGGAGAAGCCGACATAGCGCAGGTGATCGAGCAACATGCTCAGCAGCGCCAGCCACTTGAGCAGATCGAGGGCGCCGTCGCGTTTTCTCAGGTGCATAATCGGCCCGTGTCCTTGTAAAGTTCTGCCAGCGACATCCCGTGTGCTCCCCGGATGATCTTCGGTAAAGTGCGCACCCTCATTGACCAACGAAGCGTCAAAAGCGCTTCGATCACGGAAGCCGGCCATGACCGACAAGAGCCAACAATTCGCCAGCGACAACTATTCCGGTATCTGCCCCGAAGCCTGGGCGGCCATGGAACAGGCCAACCACGGCCACCAGCGCGCTTACGGCGACGATGAATGGACCGCCCGCGCGGCCGATCATTTCCGCAAACTGTTCGAAACCGACTGCGAAGTGTTCTTCGCCTTCAACGGCACCGCCGCCAACTCGCTGGCCCTGTCGTCGCTGTGCCAGAGTTACCACAGCGTGATCTGCTCGGAAACCGCCCACGTCGAAACCGACGAATGCGGCGCCCCGGAATTTTTCTCCAACGGTTCGAAACTGCTGATCGCCGGCACCGAAAACGGCAAGATCACCCCGCAGTCGATCCGCGAAGTCGCGCTCAAGCGCCAGGACATCCATTACCCGAAACCGCGCGTGGTCACCCTGACCCAGGCCACCGAAGTCGGCAGCGTCTACACCCCGGAAGAAGTCCGCGCGATCAGCGCCACCTGCAAGGAACTCGGCCTGCACCTGCACATGGACGGCGCACGTTTCTCCAACGCCTGCGCATTCCTCGGCTGTTCCCCCGCCGACCTGACCTGGAAGGCCGGCGTCGATGTGCTGTGCTTCGGTGGCACCAAGAACGGCATGGCGGTGGGTGAAGCGATTCTGTTCTTCAACCACAAACTCGCTGAAGACTTCGACTACCGCTGCAAACAGGCCGGGCAACTGGCGTCGAAGATGCGCTTTTTGTCAGCACCGTGGGTCGGCATTCTGGAAAACGACGCCTGGCTCAAATACGCCCGCCACGCCAACCACTGCGCGCAACTGCTCGCCGAGTTGGTCAGCGACATCCCCGGCGTCGAGCTGATGTTCCCGGTGCAGGCCAACGGCGTGTTCCTGCAACTGTCCGAGCCGGCCATTGCCGCCCTGACCGCGAAGAACTGGCGCTTCTACACCTTCATCGGCAAGGGCGGCGCGCGCTTCATGTGCTCCTGGGACACCGAAGAAGAGCGTGTGCGCGAACTGGCCCGCGACATTCGCGAGGTCATGTCTGCCTGATTCCAGACATTACTTACATCCCCTGTGGCGAGGGGATTTATCCCCATTGGGTTGCGCAGCGGCCCCCAAAACCTGAAAACGCGGTCAAACAGTAAGTCTGCAATCTCAGGATTTACGACTGCTGCGCAGCCGAACGGGGATAAATCCCCTCGCCACGAAAGCTCTTCTCCTTAAGCGACATCGGTGCCTTCCCTCTGCCCTGAAAGACTTGGTCTACAGTGTCTGTCGAGCCATCGCTCGGATAACAACAAGCAGGAGCATCGGCATGTCGCTACAAGGCAAAACCCTGTTCATCACCGGCGCCAGCCGTGGCATCGGCCGTGAGATTGCGCTGCGGGCTGCCAAGGACGGGGCCAACATTGTGATCGCGGCGAAAAGCGCCGAACCTCACGCCAAGCTGCCCGGCACCATCCACAGCGTCGCGGCGGAAGTCGAAGCGGCCGGTGGCAAGGCGCTGGCGCTACAAGTCGATGTGCGCAACGAAGAGGCGGTACGTCAGGCGCTGGCCCAGGCCAACGAACACTTCGGCGCTATCGACGCGCTAGTGAACAACGCCGGGGCGATCAAATTGACCGGCGTGCAACACATCGAACTCAAGCGCTTCGACCTGATGCACCAGATCAACACCCGCGCGGTATTGCTATGCAGCCAGGCCGCCCTGCCCTACCTGAAAAAATCCAGCGGACACATCCTCAACCTGTCGCCGCCGCTGAACCTGGCGAGTAAATGGTTCGCCCAGTTCAGCCCATACACCGTGACCAAATATGGCATGAGCATGCTGACGCTGGGGATGAGTGAGGAATTCGCCAGTTACGGCATCAGCGTGAACTCGTTGTGGCCGCAGACAATGATCGCCACGGCGGCCATCGAGTTTCAGTTGGGCAATCGCGAGTCGTTCAAGCAGGCGCGCACTCCGGCGATCATGGCGGATGCGGCGTATGTGGTTTTGAGCAGCAGTGCGCGGCAGATCACCGGGCGATTGTTGATTGACGAAGAAATCTTGCGCGAGGACGGTGTGACTGATTTTGATCATTATCGGTTTGAACCGAATAGCAAAGCAGCACTGATACCCGATCTTTTTGTTGACTGACACAACTATTCGGCAATTGACAGTGCTTTGCCCCTTTCCATCAACTGGAGCATTAAGCACTGCCTACACTCTAACCCCGCTCCATCATTATTCGAACACTTAAGATCATCAGCTTCAAATGCACAGCTATATATAAAATGCTGAACTAGGCGAATGACTTTCGACGAATCATAATTAAATTACCTAGCACACCCAAACCCCTCGCACAAGCTGTAACTTCTGACAGGTGAACTATTACGTTCAAACAAATACCATACGAAGTGAAAGCAACTGCTTTCAACAAAGCTCAACTCATAAAGGGAAGGTGCATCATGTCGACTGAAAATCAAAAGATCCTATTTGGCACTCATATTCTTTCGCCGGAACAAGCCATTTTAGCCGCGAACCCTGGCGATCTGGTTTTACCCTACCCAACAAAACCAGGAGCGAAATACTGGAAAATAACCAATAAGGTATTCCGGCAGCAAGAGAATGGCTCATATGAAGTCGTTGTAGATGGCGTTCAGCTTTGAATCACATATGTATCGCTTATAGCAGAAACTGCAGTGTCTGCTATAAGCCTTAATCTGCAACCATCCAGAAAACGATAAAACTTAATATTCGATACGCACATCCCCCTTCGGCACACTGCAGCACGACAAGATAAACCCTTCAGCCTCATCGTCCTCGGTAATCCCGCCGTTGTGCTCCATCTCCACCTCGCCGCCCAGTTTCATTACCTTGCACGTCCCGCAAATACCCATGCCGCAGGCTTTCGGAATCATCAGGCCAAGCTTGGCTGCCGCCGCGTGCACGGTTTCGCCCGGTGCCACGCGGATGCTTTTGCCGGAGGCAGTGAATTCGACCTGATGCAGATCCGCTGCGTCGATTTCCGGCGCATCGGCGGCTTGTTCGGCCTGTTCCACTGCATCGGCGCGAGCCTCGGGTGGCGTGGCGCCGAAGGACTCCTCGTGATAACGCGACATGTCGTAACCGGCCACTTCCAGCAGGCGTTTGACCGCGTTCATGTACGGCGTCGGGCCGCAGCAGAACACTTCGCGTTCAAGGAAGTCCGGGACCATCAATTCGAGCATCTTGTGATTCAGATAGCCGCGATACCCGGCCCAAGGCTCGCCGAGGCCGTGCTTTTCACAGATCAGGTGCAGGCTGAAGTTGTCGATTCGCGAGGCCATGTGTTCCAGCTCGCGGTGGTAAATGATGTCTTTCGGCGAGCGCGCGCTGTGCACGAAGGTCATGTCGACATTGGCGTTGGTGTCGTAGAACCAGCGCGCCATCGACATGCACGGCGTGATGCCGACCCCGCCGCTCAGATACAGGACTTTCGGGCTCGGGAAGTCCATGGCGTTGAACAGACCGACCGGGCCGTGCACCGCCAGCTCTTGCCCCTCATGCAGGGTGTCGTGCAACCAGTTCGACACCTTGCCGCCCGGCACCCGTTTGATCGTCACCGAAAAGCTGTACGGCACCGACGGCGAGCTGGAGATGGTGTAGGAGCGCATGATCGGCTGGCCTTCGATTTCCAGCTCCAGCGTCACGAACTGCCCGGGCTTGAAGAAGAACAGGATCGGCTGATCGGCCATGAAGCAGAAGGTGCGCACATCCCAGGTTTCCTGGATGACTTTGACGCAACGGACAATGTGTCGGCCATTGGCCCAGGTCTGGGTGGTGACCGGATTCAGGAAGCTGTTGGACATGCTGTTCTCCACGGCCGACTGTCGGCCTCATGTCGGCGATTCTGCGTATAGCGCCGAGCGTGCGTTTACCTATTCGCGACATTGACATACTTATCGCGACCAGCCCCCAACCACCGGGGGTTGCGCGTCGGGAACAGATTGCGCCATGTCGCCCATGGATAAGGTTGCGGGCCGCGCCGGCCCCACACTCGCCTCAACACAAGACGACTTCTTTACACCTTGCGTAGCAACCGTTTTGCAGCACACCTGATCAGCCACTTTCGCCGGCCACGCAGAGGGCCATGAGGATTACATCGATGGACGTCACCGCAAAAATCAGTCTGGGCGATCCGCTGGAACCCGCACGCAAGGCCACCGCGCAAATGCTTCAGGAGCGCGAGCGCACCTTCTCCCTGCCACAACCGTTCTACAGCGACGAGCGGCTGTTCGATATCGACATGCAGGAGATCTTTCAGAAAGAGTGGTTGATCGCCGGCATGACCTGCGAAATCCCGGCCAAGGGCAATTACCTGACCCTGCAGGTCGGCAAGAACCCGATCATCGTCATCCGCGGCGCCGAGGGCGTGGTGCATGCGTTTCACAACGTCTGCCGCCACCGTGGCTCGCGCCTGTGCACCAGTGAAAAAGGCAAGGTCGCCAAACTCGTCTGCCATTATCACCAGTGGACCTACGAACTGGATGGTCGCCTGTTATTCGCCGGCACCGAGATGGGCGCCGACTTCGACATGAAGCAGTACGGTCTGAAACCGGTGAACGTGAAAACCGCTGGCGGCTACATCTTCATCAGCCTGGCGGAAAATCCGCCGGCCATCGATGACTTCCTGTCGACGCTCAACCATTACATGGAACCGTACGACATGGAGAACACCAAGGTGGCGATTACCACCACCTTGATGGAAAAGGCTAACTGGAAACTGGTGCTGGAAAACAACCGCGAGTGCTACCACTGCAACGCCTCGCACCCGGAACTGCTGAAAACCCTGCTGGAGTGGGACGACGTCACCGACCCGCGCGCAGACCAGGCGTTCAAGGACCACGTCGCCGCCTCAGCCGCCGCCTGGGAAGCCGAGAAGATCCCTTACGCCCATGCCAGTTTCGGCCTGCGCAACCGCATCGTGCGCATGCCGCTGCTCAAGGGCACTGTGTCGATGACCCTCGACGGCAAACAGGGCTGCGCGAAACTGATGGGCCGGATCAAGAACCCGGATCTGGGTTCGATGCGCATCCTGCACCTGCCGCATTCGTGGAACCACTGCATGGGCGATCACATCATCGTCTTCACTGTGTGGCCGATCAGCGCGCAGGAAACCATGGTCACCACCAAATGGCTGGTGCACAAGGACGCGGTCGAGGGTGTCGATTACGACGTCGAACGCATGCGCCAGGTGTGGGACGCGACCAACGACCAGGACCGCCGTCTGGCTGAGGAAAACCAGCGCGGGATCAACTCCACCGCTTACCAGCCTGGGCCGTACTCCAAGACTTATGAGTTTGGCGTGGTCAACTTCGTGGACTGGTACAGCGAGCGGATGTTGAACAACCTTGGGGCAGAACCTGCGCCTTATCTCAAAGGTGTTCCGGTTCAAGGCTAAAAGCAAAAGCTTCGCGAGCAAGCCCGCTCCCACAGGTGGAATGCACTTCAACTGTGGGAGCGGGCTTGCTCGCGAAGGCTTCCTGACAGACGACACGTTTCTCAAACCCGATTGCACAATTTCTGACCAACCACCCCGCCGCCCATACCGACCAAGCCCTCCAGCCTTCCGCGAACAAGTTATCCACATGCTCACCCACAGCAAATGGGGGTAACTGTGGATGAGACGAAAAATATCCTGCTGATTTGCAAAGAAAACCGTGACTTATTCAGAAGCATGGTTTCTGAAAACGATTGATTGTTTTTTGATCAAAGCTCTGTGATCCACGTATCTAAAGGCCTGTAGCGTGGAGCGAACACGTTATCCACAGAAGCGCCAACAGAGATCGGGGGTAACTTTGGCTTGCTTGTGGAAAAGCGTGTTCAACTGGGGAAAAGCGCTTGCTCAGGCGGCTTTTAACGCTGGAACGCTGCATTTGGTCGATAATTGATCAAACCTGTGTAAGCCTTGATTCATATAGCCTACAGCTGATAGCGAACATCTTATCCACAGAAGCGCCAACAGAGATTGGGGGCAAGTTCCTGAGTTATCCCGAAGGAAAAGTCAGAAAAATCCGCAAGTTACGCTGGTTGTTTTTTGATCTTATGGCTGAGAGGCTTGAACGGCGTGGGATGCGCGCAAGGGCGAACACGTTATCCACAGCTTCGCCAACAGGGATTGTGGGTAAACGACACAAACTGACTATGATGAATGTAACTGTGGGAGCGAGCCTGCTCGCGAATGCGCTGGATCAGTCGATAGATGTACCAGCTGACAGTTTGCTTTCGCGAGCAGGCTCGCTCCCACAGGGGGTGTTCAGTGCCTGGAAGAGGGTGACTAGCGAACGACGCCCTCTTCAATCAGCAACTTCAGAATCGCCTCCGCCCCTGCCTGCGCCGTAACGCCCTTGAGCACCTGCCCGCCGCCACCACTGGCCTTGGCCGTCGCAGCCTTCATGCGATCCGCGCCGCTCTTGGCCTTGATCACCTTCAAGCGCTTGGGTCGTGGCTTGGCGGGTTGCAGCGTGGCGACGGCCAACAACTCGTCCTCCACCACGTCAACGTCATCGGCGGCCAATTCGCCCCGTCGCGCCGGGCCATAAGCACTCTGCCGAGGTTTCGGCGCGGCGTTATCCACAGTCGCCAGAAACGGCAGTTTCACCTTCAGCCGCCGTCGCTGCCCGCGCGGCAACGCTTGCAGGACCAGCGCCGAACCGTCATTGATCGACTCGACCTGCGCCAGGCCCACCACCAACGGCCAGCCCAGGCCCTCGGCCAAGAGGAACGGCAACATCCCCGAGCCTTCACCGGTTTCCGCCTGACTGCCGGTCAGCACGACTTGCGCCCCGGCATCACGCAGATACTCGGTCAATGCCGGCAAAGCATCGCCCCCCGGCGGTTGTTCCAGCACATGCAACTGCTCAAGGCCCATGCCCAGATAGGCGCGCAACGCAGGTTCGGCGGCATCGCCGGCGTGCAGCACTTGCAGGTTATCCCCAGCCAGTTGCAGGCCCAGTTCCACCGCGCGCGCATCCTGGTCGGCGCGACGAGGCCGGCCGGAGGTCGGGTGGGCGCCGATCGAGACCAGACTGATCACTTTACTGTTCATAGGGTTTCCTTAAGCCGCGTCGCGCTTGGCGTCGTTGCGATAGGCCTCAACTGCCGCGATCAGTGCGCGCAGAATCTCTGCGCTTTCGCCGATCACCGAGAGGTCGGCGCGTTTGATCATGTCGCAGCCCGGATCAAGGTTGATCGCCACCACCTTGTCGCAGGCACCGATGCCTTGCAGGTGCTGGATCGCCCCGGAAATACCCACCGCGACGTACACCCGCGCCGTAACCCAGGTGCCAGACGCGCCGACCTGGCGGTCACGGGCCATGAAGCCATCGTCCACCGCAACGCGCGAAGCGCCTTCGGTGGCGCCCAGTGCAGCGGCGGTCTGGTGAAACAACGCCCAATCCTTCACGCCGTTACCGCCGGAGAAGATGAACTCGGCCTCGGCCATCGGAATCGCCGCCGGGTCCACCGCCACCGCGCCGAGATCTTCGATCCGCGACAGGCTGCGCGCCACGCTTGTGGATAACTCCACTGGCAACGCTTCGTGACGGGTTTCGCTGACCGGTTCGGCGCATTCGGCAGCGGCGAGAATCAACCGCGCAACCGGACGCGCCAAGTCCTGCAGCCCCGCACCGGCGCGGCCAATGCACTCTTGATCCTTGACCTGCCAGACCCGTGTCGCCGGACGCTCGCCCAAAGCTGCGGCAAAACGTCGACCGAGTTCGCCACCACCGCTGCGGCTGTCGGGCAGCAACCAATGGCGCGGGTTGAACTGGTTATCCACAGCGCGCAAGCCCTGCACCCGTTGCTCCGGTGCATAACCGCTGAAGGCTTCGCCTTCGAGTACCAGCAAGCGATCGACGCCAGCGGTTTCGAAAGCGCTTTCCTTGTGCTCGCCAAAGACCACCGCCAACACTGCACCGTCGGTGCCTGCGAGTTGGTGAGCGAGGCCGAGCAGGTCGCGGTCGTGGCTGCTCAGGCGGCCGCCCACCATATCCGGCACCACGCAGATGTAAAACGCCGGCGCCGGTACCTGATGCAGCGGTAATTGCACTTCCACCGTGGCCGAGCGCTTGACTGCCCCGCCCTGCTGCGCGCCGCTACGGTCGATCCGCTTGATGCCGTTGGGGCCGATAAAACCCATGCCGTGCGGGTTCTTGCGGATGACGCCGTTAGGCCCCATCCAGCTGTGCTGCGCCGGTTGCATCGCTGCGTGCAGCGGGTGCAGACGGTTACGCGCAATCCATTCGGCGCGCGGGTCGCGGCGGATAATGTCGCTCATCAATGCACCTCCGCAGGTTCACGTTTGGCCGGCGTGGCAGGTTTGCTCGGCGCCGCGTCTTCGAGCAAGGCGTCGGCCACCAGTTCGGCAATGTCCTTGATCAGCGGACGTGGTTCGACCACGCCTTCAAGCATCGCCGTGCATTGTGGACAGCCCACGGCCACCAGTTCGGCGCCGGTCTCGCGGATGTCTTCCATGCGCATGTCGGGAATCCGCTGCTTGCCCGGAATGTCGGTGATCGGCGCGCCGCCACCGCCGCCGCAGCAGCGCGAGCGGAAACCGGAGCGTTGCATTTCTTTGACCTCGATCCCGAGCGCACGCAGCACTTCACGTGGCGCTTCGTATTCGCCGTTGTAGCGGCCCAGGTAGCACGGATCGTGATACGTCACGCTGTTGCCTTTGTGCTGCCCAAGATTGAGCGCGCCAGCCTGGATGATCTCGGCCATGTAGGTGCTGTGGTGCTGCACCAGGTAGTTGCCGTCGAAGGCACCGTACTCGTTTTTCAGCACGTGGAAACTGTGCGGATCACAAGTGACGATGCGGTTGAAGCTGTATTTGGTCAGGGTCTGGATATTGCGTTTCGCTAGTGTCTGGAACGTCGCTTCGTCGCCGAGGCGCCGTGCCACGTCGCCACTGTCGCGCTCTTCAAGGCCGAGCACGGCGAAGTCGATTTTCGCCGCTTTCAGCACTTTGACGAACGCGCGCAACGTGCGCTGGTTGCGCATGTCGAAGGCGCCGTCGCCGACCCAGAACAGCACGTCGGTGGATTTCTTTTCGCTGAGCAGATTCAGGTTCAAGTCCGCCGCCCAGTTCATCCGCCCTCCCGGGGCGAAACCGCCAGGGTTGTCGGTGGCGATGAGGTTTTCGAGGACTTCGGCGCCCTTGTTCGGCGTCGCGCCTTTTTCCAGAGTCAGATGGCGGCGCATGTCGACGATGGCATCGACGTGCTCAATCATCATCGGGCATTCCTCGACGCAGGCGCGGCAGGTGGTGCACGACCACAGGGTTTCGGCATCGACCAGACCGTTGACGATCGGTTGATGCGGGTTGCCGCCGTGTTCGCCCACAGGCTTGCCTGGATACGGGCTACCGGCGAATTTGGCATCGGTGCCGCCAGCGAGTCCGACCACCATGTCCTGAATCAGTTTTTTCGGGTTCAGCGGCTGGCCGGCGGCGAAGGCCGGGCAGGCCGCTTCACACTTGCCGCACTGCACGCAGGCGTCGAAACCGAGCAACTGGTTCCAGGTGAAATCCTTGGGTTTTTCCACGCCCAGCGGCGCATCGGGATTGTTCAGGTCCAGCGGTTTCAAACCGGTGGAGCGACCGCCACCAAAGCGCTCGGGACGACGGTGCCAGGCCAGGTGCAAGGCACCGGCAAAGGCGTGCTTCATCGGCCCGCCCCAGGTCATGCCGAAGAACAATTCGGTCACGCCCCACAGCACGCCCACACCAAGAATCGCCGCCAGCACCCAGCCACCGAAGTTCTCCGGCAGGATCCCGGCCACCGGCAGGGTCACCAGGAAAAACGACGCGGAGAATGCCAGCAGGCTTTTCGGCAGGCGCATCCACGGGCCTTTCGACAGGCGTGCCGGCGGGTTGCGTCGGCGCAGGTACATGAAGATCGCGCCGACGAACATCACCGCCGACATCAGCAGCAAGGCATAGCCGAGGATGCGGTTATGCAGGCCGAAACCGTGCACCAGGATCGCCAGCACAATCGACGCCACCGCGCCGCCCGCCGTGGCGACGTGGGTGTTGGCAATGTATTTGTCCCGCGCCACGACGTGGTGCAGATCGACCATGTAGCGCTTGGGCATGGCCAGCAGGCCGCCGAGCAGATCGACCTTCGCCGCCCGTCCCCGGCGCCACATGTTCATCCGCCGCAACGCGCCGAGGACAGCAAGGCCCAGGGCTGCGAACAACAGGATTGGAAGAAGGGTGTTCAACATAGGTGCAGCTCCCAAAGACCTCGGGTCTTGCAGGTCGAGATGCCTTACTCGGTTCCTGTGGGAGCGAGCTTGCTCGCGAAGGCGGACTGACATTCAACATCGATGTCGACTGACCCACCGCTTTCGCGAGCAAGCTCGCTCCCACAGGGTTGTGTGCAAGCCTTTAGAAGTCTTTACACAGTCTGAGTGCGTCATAGATCGCGGCGTGCGTGTTGCGCTGCGCCACGCAGTCGCCGATGCGGAACAGCAAGTAGCCGTCGCCCGCCTCGCTCAGCGAAGGCTGCGGCTGGATCGCGAACAGCGCTTCGACGTCGATCTGGCCCTTGTTGCGCGAGCCGTCCTTGAGCGCGTAGTAGATTTCCTCGTCCGGGCGTACGCCGTTTTCGACGACCACCTGATCGACCACCCGCTCCTCTTTCGCACCGGTGTATTCGTTCTCCAGCACCGCAACCAGTTTGTCGCCCTCGCGGTAGACCTTCTCCAGCATCATGTCGCCGGTCATGATCACTTCTTTCGGGTACATGCTGCGGTAGTAGGTCGGGAACGATGTGCCGCCGATGGCCACGCCCGGTTTGATGTCGTCGGTGACGATCTCGACCTGGCTGCCTTTGTCGGCGAGGAAGTCGGCGACCGACATCCCGGTGAACTCGCAAATGGTGTCGTAGACCAGCACGTTCTTGCCGGGCGCGACCTTGCCGTCGAGCACGTCCCAGCTGCTGACCACCAGCCCTTCGGCCGCGCCCCAGTGCTCGTTCTGCTCAAGGTACGGATGACCGCCGACCGCCAGCACCACCACATCCGGACGCAGGTCCATGATGGTTGCGGCATCGGCCGCCGTGCCCAGACGAAGATCGACTTTCAGTCGCGCCAGTTCCAGCTGGAACCAACGGGTGATACCGGCAATCTGGTCGCGCTGCGGCGCTTTCGACGCCGTAGTGATCTGCCCGCCGATAAAGTCTTTTTTCTCGAACAGCGTCACGTCGTGGCCACGCTCGGCAGCCACGCGTGCGGCTTCCATCCCGGCCGGGCCGGCACCAACGATCACCACCTTGCGTTTCGGCCCGGTGGATTTCTCGATGATGTGCGGCACGCCCATGTATTCGCGGGAGGTCGCAGCGTTCTGGATGCACAGCACGTCCAGACCCTGATACTGGCGGTCGATGCAATAGTTGGCGCCCACGCACTGCTTGATCTGGTCGATCTGGCCCATCTTGATCTTGGCGATCAGGTGCGGGTCAGCAATATGCGCGCGGGTCATGCCGACCATGTCGACGTAGCCGCCCTCGAGAATGCGCGTGGCCTGGTTCGGGTCCTTGATGTTCTGCGCGTGCAGCACCGGCACCTTGACCACTTCCTTGATCCCGGCAGCCAGGTGCAGGAACGGCTCCGGTGGATAACTCATGTTCGGAATGACGTTGGCCAGGGTGTTGTGGGTGTCGCAACCCGAGCCGACCACGCCGATGAAATCGAGCATGCCGGTGTCGTCGTAATACTTGGCGATCTGCTTCATGTCTTCGTGGGACAGGCCGTCCGGGTGAAACTCGTCACCGCACAGGCGCATGCCCACGCAGAAGTCGTCACCGACCTCGGCGCGCACGGCTTTGAGCACTTCCAGACCGAACTTCATTCGGCCTTCGAAGCTGCCGCCCCATTCGTCGGTGCGCTTGTTGACGCGCGGGCTCCAGAACTGGTCGATCATGTGCTGGTGCACGGCCGACAGCTCAACACCGTCAAGGCCACCGGCCTTGGCCCGGCGCGCGGCCTGGGCGTAGTTGCCGATCACCCGCCAGATTTCTTCCGGCTCGATGGTCTTGCAGGTGGCGCGGTGCACCGGTTCACGGATGCCCGACGGCGACATCAGCGTCGGCCAATGGAAACCGTCCCAGCGCGAGCGGCGACCCATGTGGGTAATCTGGATCATGATCTTGGCGCCATGCTTGTGCATGGCGTCGGCCAGATTCTGGAAGTGCGGAATGATCCGGTCGGTCGACAGGTTCACCGAGCTCCACCATTGCTGCGGGCTGTCGATGGCGACCACCGAGGAGCCGCCGCAGATCGCCAGGCCGATGCCGCCCTTGGCTTTCTCTTCGTAATATTTGACGTAGCGCTCGGTGGTCATGCCGCCGTCAGTCGCGTAGACCTCGGCGTGCGCAGTGCTGAGCACGCGGTTGCGGATGGTCAGTTTGCCGATCTGGATCGGCTGGAACATTGCTTCGAAAGCCATGGCACGGTCCTCGGCTTACAACGGCTTGACGATAAACAAGCCGTCATCGTGGCCCTCTTCGGAGCCTCCGTAGACTTGTTCGGCCACAGTGCGGATTTTGCTGCCACGCGCCTCGAGGATCTGGTCCATGGCACCGGCAAACCAGCCAGTGAACATGTAATCGACCTTGCGCCCGACCTTGCCATAGACGTAGACGAATGCGGAGTGCTCGAGCTTGACGCTGGCGGTGCCTTTGTCGAGGTCGATGTCCTGAATCTTGAACAGGCCCCAGCCGCGTTGCGACAAGCGTTTCATGTAGTGCTCGAACACCGCGACGCCTTCCAGGCCGTGGCATTCGGCTTCCTTTTCACACCAGTGCCAGGCGGATTTGTAGCCGGCCTTGTAGAGGATTTCGGCGTAGGCGTCAGCGCCCAGCACTTCCTCGATGCCCATGTGGTTGTTGACGAAGAAATGCCGCGGTACGTAGAGCATCGGCAGGGCGTCGGAGGTCCAGACACCGGTCTCGCTGTCGACTTCGATAGGCAATTGCGGGGCGATCTTGGCCATGGAAACTTAACTCCAGAAAATTTGGTTTGTTGCCCCCGGCGCGGATGGCCGGGGGAAAGGATTCAGAAGTGCGGCGGCTTATTCGCCCCAGACATCCTTCAAGACGTTGACCCAGTTCTCGCCCATGATCTTGCGCACCACGCGTTCGGAGTGACCGCGCTTGAGCAGGGTTTCGGTGAGGTTGGGGAATTCGCCGACGGTGCGGATGCCCAGCGGGTTGATGATCTTGCCGAAGCTGGTCAGACGGCGGGCGTAACCCTTGTCGTGGGTCAGGTATTCGAAGAAGTCCTGGCCGTGGCCCTGAGTGAAATCGGTACCGATGCCGATGGCGTCTTCGCCGACGATGTTCATGGTGTATTCGATGGCTTCGGCGTAATCGTCGATGGTCGAATCGATGCCCTTGGCGAGGAACGGCGCGAACATGGTCACGCCGACGAAACCGCCGTGGTCGGCAATGAACTTCAGTTCTTCATCGGACTTGTTGCGCGGGTGCTCTTTGAGACCCGACGGCAGGCAGTGCGAGTAGCACACCGGTTTTTTCGATTCGAGGATGACTTCTTCGGAGGTCTTGGAACCGACGTGGGACAGGTCGCACATGACGCCGACGCGGTTCATCTCGGCGACGATCTCGCGACCGAAACCTGACAGCCCGCCGTCACGCTCGTAGCAACCGGTGCCGACCAGGTTCTGGGTGTTGTAGCACATTTGCACGATGCCGACGCCGAGCTGCTTGAACACTTCGACATAGCCGATCTGGTCTTCGAAGGCGTGGGCATTCTGGAAGCCGAAGAGGATGCCGGTCTTGCCCTGCTCCTTGGCGCGACGGATGTCGGCGGTGGTGCGCACCGGCATCACCAGGTCGCTGTTCTCGCGGATCAGCTTCTGGCTGGCAGCAATGTTGTTCACGGTCGCCTGAAAGCCTTCCCACACCGACACGGTGCAATTGGCTGCCGTCAGACCGCCCTTGCGCATGTCTTCGAACAGCTCGCGGTTCCATTTGGCAATGATCAGACCGTCGATAACGATGCTGTCGGCGTGTAATTCGGCTGGGCTCATCAGGCGTCCCCTTATTGGCGATTCATGCGCCGAATCGTCTGCCGGCGCTTTGGGGCCAGCATATGCCTCGGTGCCGGGGCGACCGGGTGCAAAAACGACAGGGGAATTGCCGAAAGCGTCAATCCGCGACAAAGGGTCGTCGGCCGCTGCGCTCGGCGACCTGTTCAAGCCTGCGCGCTTGCGCCAGAATCTGCCGCATCCTGCACACACCACTGGATTAGAGCGACCTCAATGAAATCGATCTTCCTCGCCCTGGCACTGATTGCGACCGGCGTCCACGCCGCTGAAGAATCCGAGAACAACCCGTGCGACGCGGTGGAAAACGACATCCAGACCCTGGAATGCTCGGCCTACAGCCGCACCACCGCCGAAGACCTGCTCAAAGACAACTACGCCAGCCTCAACGAACGCCTGCAGACTGCGTACGGCAAGAACCCGACACAGCTGGCGGATATCACTGCCAAGTTGAAGACGGCACAGCAGCAATGGCTGAAAACCCGCGATGCCGACTGCGCGGTGGAAGCGTTCCCGGCTACCGCTGGCAGCAAGGCGTTCACCATTGCGCAGAATGACTGCGTGGCGCGGATGAGTGACGAGCGGTCGGAGTTTTTGGAGTCGATTGGGCAGGAGTGATCCTGACCTCTCGTAACATGCCGTCAATTCTTGTTGATTGGTTTCGTGAGAAATATAAGTAAAGATCTTAGAGTCCTATAAAAGACTTATATTTTTCCGACCATGAAAATGTCTAAAGACATCCAGATCATCAACGACGCCGAGGGCAACCCTTCCTTCGTGGTCATTCCGTACGCGCAGTACGTTGCGCAAAAAATGCAGCCCGACCTGACTCCCCACGAGGTCGTCAGTCGGATGGTCGATGGGGCAACACCGATCCGTGCCTGGCGCGAACATCTCAACCTGACTCAGGAAGAAGTCGCCAAGCGCATGGGCATCTCGCAACCGGCGTTTGCCCAGCAGGAAACAGTCGCCAAGCCCCGCAAGGCCACCCGCGAGAAAATCGCCGCCGCGTTCGGCATCACAGCCAGTCAGCTCGAGCTGTAGGCTGCCCTCTTTATTCAAAGGAACTCCCATGAACATCTGCGGCATTGAAATCAAAGGCAGCGAAGCGATCATCGCTGTGGCTGCGCTCGACGGTTCGACGTTGAGTCACGTCCCTCTCGCGACAAAAAAGATTGCGCTTGAAGAGGATGACGAGGCGGCGAATGTGCGGCGGTTCGCGGCGCAGGTGGCGTCGTTTGTGCGGGAGAATTCGGTGGACCGGATTGCGATCAAGAAGCGCAGCAAGAAGGGTGAGTTTGCCGGTGGGCCGACGACGTTCAAGATTGAGGGTGTGTTTCAGTTGCTTGATGGCTGTGAAGTGACGCTGTTGTCGCCGCAGACGATCAATGCGCAGGCCAAGAAGCATAATTTCGAGCTGCCGGGGACGCTGAACAAATATCAGCATGAGGCTTACAAGGCGGCATGCTCGGCGTTGATGAAGAAGTAACGCCGATCAAATTGTAGGAGTGAGCCTGCTCGCGATAGCGGTGGGTCAGTCCCGCAAATGTTGGCTGATAGACCGCTATCGCGAGCAGGCTCACTCCTACAGGGGGTTTGTGTGCATCCATTCAGGCCTGCGCGGTACGCCGGTCTTCCCGGGGGCAGCGGGCGAAGCGGGCGCGATAGCTGCGGGTGAAATACGACGGTGATTCAAAGCCGCAGGCGATGCTGACTTCGAGCACGCTCATGTCGGTCTGGCGCAACAGCTGCCGGGCTTTCTCAAGCCTTAACCGTAGATAGAAGTTGCTCGGCGTATCGTTCAGATGCAGCCGAAACAAACGCTCCAGTTGCCGCCGCGTGACCTTGATCGACTCCGCCAATTGCAGCGTGGTCAGCGGCGGTTCGCTGTGTTGCTCCATCTCGCCAATCACCTGCACCAGTTTCTTGTTGTTGATGCCGTAGCGCGTGGCGACTTCCATGCGCTGGTGGTCTTTGCGCGGGCGAATGCGCCCGAGCACGAACTGCTCGCTGACCTGAATCGCCAGTTGCGGGCCGTGGGCCTGGGCGATCAGGTCGAGCATCAAATCAATCGAAGCCGTGCCACCGGCCGAGGTGATCCGCCGCCGGTCGATCTCGAACAGCTCCTGGGTCACGCTGAGCTGTGGATAAGATTCCTTGAACGCGTCAATAGCTTCCCAGTGCAGGGTCAGGCGATGCCCATCGAGCAAGCCCGCTTCGGCGAGGACGAAGCTGCCGGTGTCGATGGCGCCGAGGGTCACGCCTTCCTTATCCAGCCGGCGCAACCACTGCTCCAGCGCCGGCGTCATGAATTTCAGCGGTTCGAACCCGGCCACCACCAGCAATGTCGCGCCTTTCTTCAGCGGCTCCAGCGCCGCGTCGGCGTTGACCGACATGCCGTTACTCGCCAGCACCGCGCCGCCATCGGCGCTGAGAACATGCCAACGATACAGCTCCCCGCGAAAACGGTTGGCTACGCGCAGCGGTTCGATCGCGGAGATAAAGCCGATGGCGGAGAACCCCGGCATCAGCAAAAAGTAGAAATCCTGGGACATGGGCGCACTCGGTTGGCGGACGCGTGGCTCGTTGATACGCCGATTGTCGGCGCCGTTCAAGCGTGCAGGTCGCTACAGTGCAAATGCCAGTCGCCGCAGTGCGCTTTCACCGGCCCGTAGCTGCGTAACTTGGCATCACCGGTGCGCAGATGCCGGAAACCACAATAATCGAACTGCCGAGGAACCCGACATGAAACGACTGATCAGCAGCTGCGTTCTTGCACTCAGCGGTACCGCTTTCTTCAGCGCCGGCGTCATGGCCGCCGAACCTGCATCGTGCAAGAACGTACGCATGGGCGTGGTCAACTGGACTGACGTGATCGCCACCAGTGCCATGACCCAGGTCCTGCTCGACGGCCTCGGCTACAGCACCAAACAGACCAGCGCCTCCCAGCAGATCATCTTCGCCGGGATTCGCGATCAGCGCCTGGACCTGTTCCTCGGTTACTGGAACCCGCTGATGACGCAGACCATCACTCCGTTCGTCGAGGCCAATCAGGTCAAAGTGCTCGATGCGCCCAGCCTGAAAGATGCGCGCGCCACTCTCGCCGTGCCGACGTATCTGGCCGACAAGGGCCTGAAAACTTTCGCCGACATCGCCAAATTCGAGAAGGAACTGGGCGGCAAGATTTACGGCATCGAGCCTGGCTCGGGCGCCAACACGCAGATCAAGGCGATGATCGCCAAGAACCAGTTCGGTCTGGGTAAATTTCAGCTCGTCGAATCGAGCGAGGCCGGCATGCTCGCCGCCGTCGATCGCGCGGTGCGCCGCAAGGAAGCCGTGGTGTTCTTCGGCTGGGCGCCGCACCCGATGAACGTCAACGTGCAGATGACCTATCTGACCGGCAGTGACGACGCGCTCGGCCCGAACGAAGGCATGGCCACGGTGTGGACGGTCACGGCACCGAAGTACGCCGAGCAATGCCCGAACATCGGTCGCCTGCTGAGCAACCTGACCTTCACCGCTGAATCCGAGAGCCGAATGATGCAGCCGTTGCTTGATCACAAGGACGCCTTCGAGTCGGCGAAGCAGTGGCTCAAGGATCACCCCGAAGACAAACAACGCTGGCTCGAAGGTGTAACGACTTTTGATGGCAAACCGGCCGCTGAAAATCTGCAACTGACCAGCAAGTAACGCACACCGAATCGACGCTTCGCAGCCCCGCACGGGCTGCGGACAGAACCATCACGCCTGAAGGAAACGCACCATGAACCACGACGTCATCATCACCTGCGCACTTACCGGTGCTGGCGACACGACCGCCAAAAGTCCACATGTGCCGGTCACCCCGAAACAGATCGCCGCGGCCGCCGTGGAAGCGGCCAAGGCCGGCGCCACCGTTGTGCACTGCCATGTGCGCGACCCGCAGACCGGCAAGTTCAGCCGTGACGTGGCGTTGTACCGCGAAGTGATGGAGCGCATCCGCGAAGCCGACGTCGACATCATCGTCAACCTCACCGCCGGCATGGGCGGCGACCTGGAAATCGGTGCCGGGGAGAGCCCGATGGAATTCGGCCCGAACACCGATCTGGTCGGCCCGCTGACTCGTCTGGCCCACGTGGAAGAACTGCTGCCGGAAATCTGCACCCTCGATTGCGGCACGCTGAACTTTGGCGACGGCGACACTATTTACGTCTCCACGCCAGCGCAACTGCGCGCCGGGGCCAAACGCATCACCGAACTGGGTGTGAAGGCCGAACTGGAGATTTTCGACACCGGTCACCTGTGGTTCGCCAAGCAGTTGATCAAGGAAGGCTTGCTCGACAACCCGCTGTTCCAGCTATGCCTGGGCATCCCGTGGGGTGCGCCGGCCGACACCACCACCATGAAAGCCATGGTCGACAACCTGCCGGCCGACGCGGTGTGGGCCGGTTTCGGCATCGGCCGCATGCAGATGCCGATGGCCGCGCAAGCGGTGTTGCTGGGCGGCAACGTGCGGGTCGGCCTTGAAGACAACCTGTGGCTGGACAAAGGCGTACTGGCGACCAATGGGCAGTTGGTTGAACGCGCAGCGGAAATCCTCAGCCGACTGGGTGCCCGCGTACTCACGCCCGCAGAAGGTCGCCAGAAAATGGGCCTGACCCAGCGCGGCTAATGAACACCCATTTCCCTTGTAGGAGTGAGCCTGCTCGCGATGGCGTCAGTACATCCGAAGCATCTCCAGCGGATGAACAACCGCTATCGCGAGCAGGCTCACTCCTACAGATTTCGAGCCAATTTCAGGAAATCCATCATGCGCTTTATCACCGAAATCAAAACCTTCGCCGCCCTCGGTAGCGGTGTAATCGGCAGCGGCTGGGTCGCTCGTGCCCTCGCCCATGGTCTGGATGTGGTCGCCTGGGACCCGGCGCCGGGAGCCGAAGCGGCGCTGCGCAAACGCGTCGCGAATGCCTGGGGTGCGCTGGAGAAAAACGGTCTGGCGCCGGGCGCCTCACTGGATCGCCTGCGCTTTGTCGCGACCATCGAGGAATGCGTGCGTGATGCCGATTTCATTCAGGAAAGCGCCCCGGAGCGGCTGGAGCTGAAACTGGACCTGCACAGCAAAATCAGCGCAGCGGCCAAACCTGACGCGCTGATCGGATCGAGCACCTCGGGCCTGCTGCCCAGCGAGTTCTACGAGAGTTCGACACACCCGGACCGCTGCGTGGTCGGGCACCCGTTCAACCCGGTCTACCTGTTGCCGCTGGTGGAAGTGGTGGGCGGCAAGCACACCGCGCCCGAGGCGATCCAGGCGGCCATGCAAGTCTATGAATCCCTCGGCATGCGCCCGCTGCATGTGCGCAAGGAAGTGCCCGGATTTATTGCCGACCGCTTGCTTGAAGCGCTGTGGCGCGAGGCGCTGCACTTGGTCAATGACGGCGTGGCGACCACCGGCGAGATCGACGATGCGATTCGCTTTGGCGCCGGTTTGCGCTGGTCGTTCATGGGCACATTCCTGACTTACACCCTGGCGGGCGGCGATGCCGGCATGCGCCACTTCATGTCGCAGTTCGGCCCGGCGTTGCAGTTGCCGTGGACCTATCTGCCGGCGCCGGAACTGACTGACAAGCTGATTGATGACGTGGTCGATGGCACCACTGATCAGCTCGGTCGGCACAGCATTTCGGCGCTGGAACGCTATCGTGATGATTGCCTGCTGGCGGTGCTTGAAGCGGTGAAGACCACCAAGGAAAAGCATGGGATGAGTTTCAGCGAGTAACAAGTCAGCAGGTCTGGCCTCTTCGCGAGCAAGCCCGCTCCCACATGGGATCTGCGTCGTGCACGAAACCAATGTGGGAGCGGGCTTGCTCGCGAAAGCGGCAGTCCAGTCAATATCAACATCGGAGCCGTGCTATGCCCAGCCTCACCACCTACCAGACCAGAATCATCCCCGACTGGGTCGACTACAACGGCCACCTGCGCGACGCCTTTTACCTGCTGATTTTCAGCTACGCCACCGACGCCCTGATGGATCGCCTCGGCATGGACAGCAACAACCGCGAAGCCAGCGGCCATTCGCTGTTCACCCTCGAACTGCACCTCAACTACCTGCACGAAGTGAAGCTCGATACCGAGGTCGAAGTGCGTACGCAGATCATCGGTCACGACAGCAAACGCCTGCACCTCTATCACAGCCTGTACAAGGTCGGGGACGAGCAGGAACTGGCTGGCAACGAGCAAATGCTTCTGCATGTCGACCTCGCGGGACCGCGCTCGGCGCCGTTCAGCCCCGACACGCTGCATCGCCTGCAAGCTATCGTCGCCGATCAAACCGACCTGCCCGCCCCCGCTTACCTCGGTCGCGTCATCGCCCTGCCACCCGCCCGGTAAATCCACCCATCGCCAAGGAGCCGCCATGAACACCGCCGCCGCTGTTGCCGATTTTCGTACTTATCCGTTGATCAGCGCGCTCGGTTGCGTGCAGACCATGGCCGATCGCGTTGCCGTCGAATGGGCGGACGGGCGCATCAGCCCGTTCCACCATGTCTGGCTACGGGACAACTGCCCGTGCCAACAGTGCGTCTACAGCGTCACCCGCGAGCAGGTCTTCGAAATTGTCGATGCGCCCGACGATCTGCAACCGACTGCCGCGCACATCGATGCCGAGGGCTGCCTGTGCCTCGACTGGCACGACGGCCACCGTAGCCGTTTCGACCCGGGCTGGCTGCGGGCGCATGCCTATGACGATCAATCGCGCGCCGAACGCCTGGCCGGCCAACCGCAAAGCCATTTATGGCGCAGCGATTTGCAGTTGCCGGTGTTCGAGTACACGGCGTTGATGGAAGACCCGGCGGCTTTGCTGCAATGGCTGATTGCCGTGCGTGACATCGGCCTGACCCAGGTGCGCGGCGTGCCCACCGCACCCGGCTCGCTGAAACTCATTGCCCAACGCATCTCGTTCATCCGCGAAAGCAATTTCGGCGTGCTGTTCAACGTGCAATCCAAAGCCGATGCCGACAGCAATGCCTATACCGCTTTCAACCTACCCTTGCACACGGATTTGCCGACTCGCGAGTTGCAACCGGGGCTGCAATTTCTGCATTGCCTGATGAACGATGCCGAAGGTGGCGAAAGTATTTTCGTCGACGGTTTTGCGATTGCCGATGCGTTGCGCAGTGAAGACCCAGCCTCGTTTCAGGCGCTCTGTGAAATCCCCGTGGAATTTCGCAACAAGGACAGGCACAGCGACTACCGCTGTCTGGCGCCGATCATCGCGCTGGATGCGCTGGGCCGGGTCGCGGAGATTCGCATGGCGAACTTTCTGCGCGGCGCGTTCGATACCTCGGTGGAGCAGATGCCGTTGCTCTATAGAGCCTATCGGCGGTTTATGGCGATGACGCGCGAGCCGCGGTTTCGTCTGATGCAGCGGCTCAATCCGGGCGAGCTGTGGTGCTTCGATAATCGCCGCACACTGCATGCGCGCAATGCGTTCGATCCGGCGACCGGGGCGCGGCATTTTCAGGGCTGCTATGTCGACCGGGATGAGTTGTTGTCGCGGATTCTGGTGTTGCAACGTTAGACCGCGTCATCGTTCTTCGTCGGAACGCCGCCCGGAGTCAGGCTCGCTCCCACAGGGGAACGCATTCCAAAGTGGGGCGAGCCTGCTCGCGAAAGCGTCAGCGGGAACAACAAATCTCTGGCTGATTCACAGGCAAAAAAAACCCCGATCAAGCCGTGACAGGATCGGAGCTGAGGAGGGTACTGTCGAGGAGCTGCCCAGGCGAGGGTGACCAAACCTTCGTGAAGCGAGCTGGAGCCAGTGTGCCCACTCGCCAAGCGGCTCAGTTAGCCGAAAACGACCTGTTCATAGTCGTCATAGCCACTGCGACAAATCGCCCTTGCCGCGCCCGGCCGTGGCTACCAGAATCGATCCAAGACCTCCGTTGCCACAGAAGGATTTGCGTGATGATGTACGCCGATTTGATTGACCAGGAAGATCTGCTGGGCCAGCTCAAGGCCTTGGGCATTCAGGTGCCGAGCGGCACCACGGCCGATCAGGCCTGTGAGTGCGCTGTGCGTGGTCTGGATAATGTTCGCGCGTTTGAACTGCGCAAGATGGTCAAGGACATGTACACCAGCGGCGCCAGTATCCAGCCGGCGGTGCGCCAGGCGATCGACAAGCAATTGCTGCCGGCCCTGGCGGATTACCAACAGTCCCACCGCGCCTGATAAATCCCTTCGCGAGCAGGCTCGCTCCCACTCTGGAATGCATTCCAACCGTGGGAGCGAGCCTGCTCGCGAAGAACGATGACTCGGTCTACAGCCTTACACTGGCAAAAGTGGACTCATTGCGCGCCTGACTCAGCGCCGACATCGGCCCCGACAGCGGCGACATCACGATGGCCTGCGGCAGCGGCAGCATCGCCACTTGCTGGGTGGTGTTGGAGCCCACGCGTTCGTCACGCGGCGGGATGCCGAAGTATTCGCGGTAGCACTTGGAGAAGTGCGGCGTGGAGACGAAACCACATACCGAGGCCACTTCGATGATCGACATCGGCGTCTGCTTGAGCAGTTGCCGGGCGCGGATCAGGCGTAGCTTGAGGTAATAGCGCGACGGCGAGCAGTGCAGATATTTCTGGAACAGCCGCTCCAGCTGGCGGCGCGACACCGCGACGTAGACCGCCAGTTCGTCCAGGTCGATCGGCTCTTCCAGGTTGGCCTCCATCAGCGCGACGATTTCCTGCAACTTCGGCTGGTTGGTGCCAAGCATGTGCTTGAGCGGCACGCGCTGGTGATCCTGCTCGTTGCGGATGCGCTCGTAGACGAACATTTCCGAGATCGCCGCCGACAGTTCACGACCGTGATCGCGGCTGATCAGGTGCAGCATCATGTCCAGCGGCGCGGTGCCGCCGGAGCTAGTGAAACGGTTGCGGTCGAGGGTGAACAGGCGTGTGCTCATGGCCACCCGCGGGAAGGCTTCCTGCATCGCCGCCAGACATTCCCAGTGCACGCTGCAATCGAAACCGTCGAGCAGACCGGCGCAGGCCAGCGCCCAACTGCCGGTGCACACCGCACCGAGACGCTTGGACTGACGCGCCTGGCTTTGCAGCCACGAGACGTGTTCACGGGTCACGGTGCGCTGGATGCCGATGCCGCCGCAGACGATCACGGTGTCCAGCGGCGGCGCTTTGTGCATGGAGGCGTCAGGGGTGATCTGCAGACCGTCACTGGCCCACACCTGACCGCCATCGACGGTGAGGGTGCTCCAGCGATACAGCTCGCGACCGGACAACTGGTTGGCCATGCGCAGTGGTTCTACTGCGGACGCCAGAGAAATCAGCGTGAAATTGTCCAGCAGCAGAAAGCCGATGGATTGAGGCGCACGGTTCTGGGGTTGGGCCCCGGAGTTGAACGACGTCATCGCGGTATCTCCTCACACAAAGCGGGTGATGGCCTCAGGCGGAGGCTCTTGTTATTGCCGGCGTACTCACGGGGAGACGGGCTTTGTTATGACAGAGCAATTGCCATGCCTAAAATTGGATGGGCGTTCAATAACTCCTGAAAACGACCTCGCGACGTGTCTATTCGAGACCTCGGAACAGGGCATTTCGAAGTGCCATCAAGCGCTGCCAGGGCCCTGCTGCGCAGTCTGTGAGCAGATCGGTAGCACTTGTGGGAACGGGCCTGCGCGCGATTCAGACAGAGTGTCACCGCAAGCACGGGTGATGGACGGTCAAGTAGCGACTCAGCAGTCACGACCGACAACGACTCTTGTCTGATTGCGACGCGCCAAAAGGTGGCGTGGCTGGTTTGTGGTGTTCGTTTGGTGAGCAGTTTTGACTGGTCTTGCCTCATCGCGAGCAGGCTCACTCCTACAGGGGAACGCATTTCAAATTGTAGGAGTGAGCCTGCTCGCGAACAGAGGCAACTCGGTTTCAGCACTCCACCGCGCTGACCGCCAATCCACCCCGGGAGGTCTCTTTATATTTGTCATGCATATCCGCGCCGGTGTCGCGCATGGTGCGGATCACCCGGTCCAGCGAGATAAAGTGCTGACCGTCGCCACGCAGGGCCATTTGCGCCGCGTTGATCGCTTTCACTGCCGCGATTGCATTGCGCTCGATGCATGGCACTTGCACCAGGCCACCGACCGGATCGCAGGTCAAACCAAGATTGTGTTCCAGGCCGATTTCCGCCGCGTTGCACAACTGTTCAGGCGTGGCGCCAAGAATCTCCGCCAGCCCCGCCGCCGCCATTGCGCAAGCCGAACCGACTTCGCCCTGGCAACCGACCTCGGCGCCAGAAATCGAAGCGTTCTTCTTGCACAGAATCCCGACCGCCGCCGCGCCGAGGAAATAGTCGACGACGTTGGCGTCGGTGACCGCCTCGCTGAACTTCATAAAGTAGTGCAACACCGCCGGGATGATTCCCGCTGCGCCATTGGTCGGTGCCGTGACCATGCGCCCGCCCGCGGCGTTCTCTTCGTTGACCGCGAGGGCGAACAGGTTGACCCACTCCATCGCGCTGAGGGTTGAGCCGATCACATTGGGCTTACCCAACTCCTGCAGGCTGCGGTGCAACTTCGCCGCGCGCCGCCGCACGTTCAAACCGCCGGGGAGGATGCCTTCGTGTTTGAGGCCCTGCTCGACACAGTCCTGCATGGCCCGCCACAGCTTCATCAGCCCGGCGCGGATTTCTTCTTCGCTGCGCCAGACCTTTTCGTTGGCCATCATCAGTTCGGCGACGCGCAGGTTGTTCTTCTTGCACAGGTCGAGCAGTTCGACCGCACTGGAAAAGTCATAAGGCAATTCGGTGCGATCCAGATCGACCACGCCGCTGCTGGCTTGCGCCTCATCAACGACAAAGCCGCCGCCGACCGAATAATAGGTGTCGCGGTGCAGCTCACCGGATTCACCTTCGGCAACCAGAGTCATGGCATTGGGATGGAACGGCAGGTTTTCGTCGATCAGGCGCATGTCGCGCGCCCAGACGAACGGCACCGACAAGCGACCATCAAGTAACAGCGTGTGGGTTTCGCGCAGTGCCTGAATGCGCGGGCCGATTTGCAACGGATCGATTGCGTCCGGCCATTCGCCCATCAGACCCATGATGACGGCGTTGTCGCTGCCGTGGCCGATGCCGGTGGCCGACAGCGAACCGAACAACTGCACCTCGATGCGCCGCACCTGCTCCAACTGATGCTTGCCGCGTAGCGACTCGACGAACAAAGCGGCGGCGCGCATCGGCCCGACGGTGTGGGAACTGGAGGGGCCAATGCCGATTTTGAACAGGTCGAAAACGCTGATAGCCATTGCTGCGAAGCTCCTGAAGATGCCGGTCCGGATGTGAAAAGCACCCGCTGGCGGAGCTGCTACGCTCAAGCTGCGATCCGCCGAATGCCCGCATCATCGGGCTTTTGCCGGCTCGTGCGGCGTCTGACACCGACGCACTCATGTCCACCAGCGCCGTAGTGTTTTCGCCCCGCAAATGCGCCGTTTTTATGCAGTTCAGAAGGTCATCGGGGGCGGAAAAAAGCTGTAAGCGACGTCACCGACACTGGAAGCGACCATCCCTGTACTGGATACGACCCTCCCTGTAGGCGTCAGATTTTCACTGGTACATGATCGGGATGACTCGATTGCAAGGCGCTGCGGTACAGCTGTCTCCAGAACGCCACCCAACCGCAACCTATAAGTGCGGTGGTCCACAGTCGGAACACTGCCAAAAAAAACACCAAGGAGTCCATCCATGAAAGGTTCCCCGTCGTTGTTGTTGGCCGCCCTGCTGAGTCTGCCATTACTGGCGCAAGCTGCAGAACCGGCACAGTGCAGTACCGTTAATTTCTCTGATGTCGGCTGGACCGACATCACCGCGACCACCGCCACCACCTCCGTGGTGCTCAATGCCCTCGGCTACAAGACCAAGACCACCATGATCTCGGTGCCCGTGACCTACAAGTCGCTGGCCGACGGCAAGAACATGGACGTGTTCCTCGGCAACTGGATGCCGACCATGGAGAACGACATCAAGGCCTACCGTGACGCCGGCACCGTGGAAACCGTGCGCACCAACCTCAAGGGCGCCAAATACACCCTGGCCGTGCCGCAAGCGCTGTACGACAAAGGCCTGCATGACTTCGCCGACATCGCCAAATTCAAGAAAGAACTCGACGGCAAGATCTACGGCATCGAGCCGGGCAACGACGGCAACCGCCTGATCCAGAGCATGATCGACAAGAACGCCTTTGGCCTGAAGGACGCCGGTTTCAAAGTCGTCGAATCCTCCGAGGCCGGCATGCTCTCGCAGGTCGACCGTGCACAGAAACGCGACACCGCCGTGGTCTTCCTCGGCTGGGCGCCGCACCCGATGAACAAGCGTTTCAAGATTCAATACCTGACCGGCGGCGACGATTTCTTCGGTCCCGACTTCGGTGCCGCCACCGTGGCCACCAACACCCGCAAGGGCTACGCCACCGAATGCAGCAATGTCGGTCAGTTGCTGAAAAACCTGGAGTTCACCGTCGACATGGAAAGTGAACTGATGGGCAACATCCTTGACGACAAAATGAAGCCTGACGCGGCCGCCAAGGCCTGGCTGAAAAAGAATCCACAGGTGCTCGAAACCTGGCTCGCTGGCGTGACCACCATTGACGGTAAACCTGGCCTGGAGGCCGTGAAAGCCAAGCTCGCGCCTTGATTCCAGAGGCACCGCTTATGCCGGGCAGGCGTGCCTGCCCGGGCTGTTAATTTCCTTGCATGCGGACGTTCACTACCATGCTGATTGATCAGAAAATACCTTTAGGCCAGTACATCGCGGGCTTCGTCGAATGGTTGACGCAACACGGCGCCAACACCTTCGACGCAATCGCCGTGACACTGGAAACGATGATCCACGGCGTGACGTTTGCGCTGACCTGGTTCAACCCACTGGTCTTGATTGGCCTGATCGCGCTACTCGCTCACATGATCCAGCGCAAATGGGGCCTGACTGCGTTCGTGGTCGCCTCGTTCCTGCTCATCCTCAACCTGGGGTACTGGCAGGAAACCATGGAAACCCTCGCCCAGGTGCTGTTCGCGACCCTGGTCTGCGTGTTGATTGGCGTGCCGCTGGGCATCATCGCCGCGCACAAACCGATGTTCTACACCATGATGCGGCCGGTACTCGATCTGATGCAGACCGTACCGACCTTCGTTTACCTCATTCCTACCCTGACCCTCTTCGGGCTGGGTGTGGTGCCAGGCCTGATCTCGACGGTGGTCTTCGCCATCGCGGCGCCGATCCGCCTGACCTACCTGGGCATCCGCGATGTCCCGCAAGAACTGATGGACGCCGGCAAGGCCTTCGGCTGCTCGCGTCGCCAACTGCTCTCACGGATCGAACTGCCGCACGCCATGCCGAGCATCGCGGCCGGCATCACCCAGTGCATCATGCTGTCGCTGTCGATGGTGGTGATCGCGGCACTGGTCGGCGCCGACGGACTTGGCAAACCGGTGGTCAACGCACTGAACACTGCTGATATTGCGCTGGGCTTCGAAGCAGGCCTGGCAATCGTACTGCTGGCGATCATGCTCGACCGTATCTGCAAACAACCCGACGCTAAAGTAGGGGGTGACGCATGAGCATTATTCGCTTCGAAGACGTCGACGTAATCTTTTCCAGGGATCCACGCGAGGCGCTCAAGCTGCTCGACCAGGGCATGACCCGCAACGAGATCCTGAAGAAGACCGGTCAGATCGTCGGCGTGGAAAAAGCCACGCTGGACATCAACAAGGGCGAAATCTGCGTGCTGATGGGCCTGTCCGGCTCGGGCAAGTCGAGCCTGCTGCGCTGCATCAACGGCCTCAACACCGTGAGCCGCGGCAAGCTGTTCGTCGAGCATGAAAACCGCCAGATCGACATCGCTTCCTGCACCCCGGCCGAGCTGAAAATGATGCGCACCAAGCGCATTGCCATGGTGTTCCAGAAGTTTGCCCTGATGCCTTGGCTGACGGTGCGCGAGAACATCAGTTTCGGTCTGGAAATGCAGGGCCGACCGGAGAAGGAACGCAAGAAACTGGTCGATGAAAAACTCGAACTGGTCGGCCTCACGCAATGGCGCAACAAGAAGCCCGATGAACTCTCCGGCGGCATGCAGCAGCGCGTCGGCCTGGCCCGTGCGCTGGCGATGGACGCCGACATCCTGCTGATGGACGAACCGTTCTCGGCCCTTGACCCGCTGATCCGCCAAGGCCTCCAGGACGAACTGCTGGAGCTGCAACGCAAGCTGAGCAAGACCATCGTGTTTGTGAGCCACGACCTCGACGAGGCGCTCAAACTGGGTAGCCGCATCGCGATCATGAAAGACGGCCGGATCATCCAGTACAGCGTGCCGGAAGAAATCGTGCTCAACCCGGCGGACGACTATGTGCGCACCTTCGTCGCCCACACCAACCCGCTCAACGTGCTCTGCGGGCGCAGCCTGATGCGTACGCTGGACAAGTGCAAACGCATCAACGGCTCGGTGTGCCTCGATCCGGGCGGCGATTCGTGGCTGGACCTGGCCGAAGGCAACACCATCAAGGGCGCGCGGCAGAACGGTTCGGTGCTTAACCTGCAGAACTGGGCACCGGGCCAGGCGGTGGAAGGCCTGGAGCGCAAGCCGACGCTGGTGGACTCGAACATCGGCATGCGTGACGCGTTGCAGATTCGTTATCAGACCGGCAACAAACTGGTGCTTCACGACAACAACCATGTGGTCGGGATTCTGGGGGACAGCGAGTTGTATCACGCGTTGTTGGGCAAGAATCTGGGGTAACCCCGCAGACACAAAAACGCCGCGATACTCTCGCGGCGTTTTTGTTTGTACAGATATTCAACTGCAAACAGAGAACCTGTGGCGAGGGGATTTATCCCCGATGGGTCGCGAAGCGGCCCCAAGTCGTCAATCGCGGTAATTCAATAAAACCGCGTTTGACGGTTTCAGGACTGCTTCGCAGCCCAACGGGGATAAATCCCCTCGCCACAATGGTTCAGCGGTGCAGCTGACTGCACCGCTGAATCTCAAGGCTTAGCTATACACCCGCCCAAGAAGCTGCCGATGGCTTTCAAACTGATCCAGCACATCCCGGGTGATCTGCTCCGGGGTGAAGCCCATCAAGTCGTAATCCTGGCTACCGTTGTGCAGATACACCTCGGCCCGGTAATAACGCTGACGAGCCTCATCCGATTGCGCCGATTCGGTCGGGGTCGCCAGATAGCCCTCCAGGCTCACTTCGTAAACGAAAGGGTTGCCCTCTTCCATCTCGACCCGCACGCCCATGCAGCGCTTGGCTTTGCCCAACAGCGTCTGCACTTCAATCCCCTGATTGCGCAATTGCGCCGCCGCATCCTCCAGCGCCGGGGTTACGTGCTTGTCCATGAAACGCTGCACCACCGATTGGCTCGGCTGCAGATCCAGTTGCGTCAAACGCTCGCTGAATCCGCGACGCCCGCGCTCGGCCAGTTGCGCTTGCTCCTGTTCAATCTGCACATCCTGGCGCATCGCCTTGTGCAGGCCGAACATGAAGCAGATCAGCACCACCGAGAACGGCAGGCCGGCCAGCACCACCATGGTCTGCATGGCTTCGAAGTTACCGGCGAACAGCAGACCGATGGTCACCAGGGTAATCACCACCGACCAGAAGATCCGCAGCCAGTGCGGCGCGTCTTCATCGACGTTGCCGCCCTTGCACGACAGATTCGCCATCATCACCGCACCGGAGTCGGCCGGTGTCAGGAACAGCACGAAGCCGACGAAGATCGACACACCAATGACAATCTTCGATGCCGGGTAATGCTCAAGCAATTGATAGATCGCCATCGACGGCTGTTCCAGCGCCGTCTTGCCCAGCTCCACCGCGCCCTGGTTCATCACCAGATCCAGCGCCGAGTTACCGAAGATCGACAGCCAGGCCAAGGTGAAGCCCAGTGGAATCAGCAGCACGCCCGCGACCAGCTCACGCACGCTGCGGCCACGGGAAATCCGTGCGATGAACATGCCCACGAACGGCGCCCAGGAAATCCACCACGCCCAATAGAACAGGGTCCACAGGCCCAGCCAGCGGTCGGACTTGGCGTTGTCGCCTTCATAGACGTACAAGTCGAACGTCTTCAGCACCACACCGTTGAGGTAGTCGCCGATGTTCTGCACGAAGCCGTTGAGCAGGTGCAGGGTCGGGCCGAACAGCAGAACGAAGATCAGCAGACCGCTGAACAGCACGATGTTCAGGTTGGACAGACGACGAATGCCGTTTTCCACGCCCGACACGGCAGCGATAGTCGCCACGGTGCTCATGACGATGATCACGATCAGCAGATTGGTGTTGCTGTGTTCCATGCCGAACAGGTTTTCCAGCCCGGACGACACTTGCAGCGAGCCAATGCCCAGGTTGGTCACCAGCCCCAGCAGGGTCACGAACATGCCGAAGCCGTCGACCGCATGACCGGCCGCGCCTTTGACCCAACGCTCGCCAACCAGCGGATACAGCGCCGAACGCAACGCCAGCGGCTGGTTATGCCGATAGGCAAAGTACGCCACGGCCAAGCCGACCAGCGCGTAAATCGCCCAGCCGTGCAGGCCCCAGTGCAGGAACGTCAGTTGCACCGCCTGACGCGCGGCCATGTTGGTGGCCGATGAGCCTTCTGGCGGATTGAAATAGTGATCCAGCGGCTCGGAGGCGCCGAAGTACAGCAGCGAAATACCGATGCCCGACGAGAACAGCATCCCCGCCCAGGCGCCGTAACTGAAATCCGGGGTGTCGTCCTTGCTGCCCAGTTTGAGTTTGCCGTAGGAGGAAAACGCCAGACCGACCACAAACACCAGGTAGGCCGCGATCACCACCATGTAGTACCAGCCGAAGCTGCGCGACAACCAGGCCTGGGCCATCCCCAACACTCTGCCGGCCTCTTGCGGGGCGATGATCAGAATGGCGGTCAACAACAGAATCAGCGCGGTCGAGGTGTAGAACACCCAACCGTTGACCGTCACCTTCTCGGGCGGGGTCTTTATTAGCGAGGCAGAACTCATGGCACAAATGCTCCAGGCAGTGCGAGAGAAGAACACAAGGCAACACGGGACCCGATCAATCGGTTAGTTGGCAGCCGACCGGCGGGTGATATAAAGACACTCCGAAAAAAGCCCGAACCTGCCGAAATGGCGTTGCGTATTCGCTTTCGTGGCCAGCGATGCCGGACGTTCATCCGAAACCTGGCCCCGAGCGTCTTGCCCTTTCAACACGTCCATCGAATCGCGAACCGCGCCATGCTCCACGCAGGTTTCGAGCCGTTTCAGGTGTCGGTTTTTATCGTCATCACGCGTAGGAAAAATCTGTAGGCAGCGACGAATTGTCGCAGATCTTATTCTTTGTTGATTGAACGTTCAATCAAAACAAAATAGACTGGCCCTCAATCCGATCGGCGTCATTCGCCCCTCGGAAGGCCTAAGGAGATGTGCAAGATGCCCAAGGTCGGTATGCAACCCATCCGCCGCCAACAACTGATCGAAGCCACGTTGCAAGCGGTCGATCAGGTCGGAATGGGGGACGCCAGCATTGCGCTGATCGCCCGTCTGGCCGGTGTCTCGAATGGCATCATCAGTCATTACTTTCAGGACAAGAACGGCCTGATTGCCGCCACGATGCGGTACCTGATGACCGCCCTCAGCGAGAGCGTCACCGCGCGCCGTCAGGCGCTGGCAGATGACAGCCCACGGGCGCATCTGCAGGTGATCATCGAAGGCAACTTCGACGCCAGCCAGGTCAATGGCCCGGCAATGAAAACCTGGCTGGCCTTCTGGGCCACCAGCATGCACCAGCCGTCTTTGCACAGGTTGCAGCGGATCAACGATCACCGTCTGTATTCCAACCTGTGCTGCCAGTTCCGCCGTGTGCTGCCGCTCGAAGATGCGCGCAGCGCCGCCCGAGGCCTGGCAGCTTTGATTGATGGCTTGTGGTTGCGCGGCGCGCTGTCGGGAGACGCTTTCGACACGGCGCAGGCGCAACAGATCGCTTACGAATACATGGATTTCCAATTGGCCAAGCAGGTGAGCTAGAGCACACAGAAAACGCTCAGCCCCTGAACTCCACCGCAGCGTGATCGCGGTGGGCAACGCCAACCACCAATGCACTTGCGAGGACACTATGGCCCGTTTCGAACTGCAAAAACTCTACATCGATGGCGCGTACACCGACGCTGGCAGCGATGCCACCTTCGAAGCCATCAACCCGGCGAACGGTGAAGTCCTCGCGCTGGTGCAACGTGCAACCAAGGAAGACGTCGAGCGCGCCGTGGTCAGCGCCGAAAAGGGCCAGAAAATCTGGGCCGCGATGACCGCCATGGAGCGTTCGCGCATCCTGCGTCGCGCCGTCGACATCCTGCGCGAGCGCAACGATGAGCTGGCCGCGCTGGAAACCCTGGACACCGGCAAATCCTTCTCCGAAACCAAGTACGTCGACATCGTCACCGGCGCCGACGTGCTGGAATACTACGCAGGCCTGGTGCCTGCCATCGAAGGCGAGCAGATCCCGCTGCGTGACACCTCTTTCGTTTACACCCGTCGCGAGCCACTGGGCGTGGTTGCCGGTATCGGTGCGTGGAACTACCCGATCCAGATCGCCCTGTGGAAATCCGCACCTGCGCTGGCCGCCGGTAACGCGATGATCTTCAAGCCAAGCGAAGTCACTTCGCTGACTACTCTGAAACTGGCCGAGATCTACACCGAAGCCGGCGTGCCGAACGGCGTGTTCAACGTGCTGACCGGCAGCGGCCGCGAAGTCGGCACCTGGCTGACCGAGCACCCGCGCATCGAGAAAATCTCCTTCACCGGCGGCACCGACACCGGCAAGAAAGTCATGGCCAGCGCCTCGGCCTCGTCGCTCAAGGACGTGACCATGGAACTGGGCGGCAAGTCGCCGCTGATCATCTGCGACGACGCCGATCTGGATCGCGCCGCCGACACCGCGATGATGGCCAACTTCTACAGCTCCGGTCAGGTCTGCACCAACGGCACCCGTGTATTCGTCCCGGCGCACCTGAAAGCCGCGTTCGAAGCCAAGATCGTTGAGCGCGTTGCACGCATCCGCGTCGGCAACCCGGAAGACGAAAACACCAACTTCGGCCCGCTGGTCAGCTTCGCCCACATGGAAAGCGTGCTGTCCTACATCGAAAAAGGTAAGGAAGAAGGTGCCCGCGTACTGTGCGGCGGCGGTCGTCTGACCGATGGCGAATTCGCCAAGGGCGCGTTCGTTGCGCCAACCGTGTTCACCGACTGCACCGACGAGATGACTATCGTGCGCGAAGAAATCTTCGGCCCGGTCATGGCGATCCTCTCCTACGAAACCGAAGAAGAAGTGATCCGCCGCGCCAACGACACCGACTTCGGCCTGGCCGCCGGTATCGTCACCCGCGACCTGAACCGCGCGCACCGCGTGATTCATCAACTGGAAGCCGGTATCTGCTGGATCAACGCCTGGGGCGAGTCCGACGCGAAAATGCCGGTCGGCGGCTACAAGCAGTCGGGCGTGGGCCGTGAAAACGGAATCAGCTCGCTGAACAACTTCACCCGCATCAAATCGGTACAGGTCGAGCTGGGCGATTACGTCTCGGTGTTCTGATCTGACCCAGAGTCCGGGTGGGGCCCTTGTGGCGAGGGGATTCATCCCCGTTGGGCTGCGAAGCAGCCCCCTCACCCAGACACTGCAATTCTCCAGACAGAACCCAGTCGCTGACTCTGCGACTGCTGCGCAGCCGAACGGGGATAAATCCCCTCGCCACAGGTGCGCGGTCACAGTTGACCTGACCAACTTCAAAGAGGGTGCATTCAATGTCCCAAGAATTCGATTACATCATCATCGGCGCCGGCTCGGCCGGTAACACCCTGGCGACCCGTCTGACTGAAGACGAAGGCGTCACCGTGCTGCTGCTCGAAGCCGGTGGCCCGGACTACCGCCTCGACTTCCGCACGCAAATGCCGGCGGCGCTGGCGTTCCCGTTGCAGGGTCGTCGCTACAACTGGGCTTACGAAACCGATCCAGAGCCACACATGGACGGTCGTCGCATGGAGTGCGGTCGCGGCAAGGGCCTCGGCGGTTCTTCGCTGATCAACGGCATGTGCTACATCCGCGGCAACGCCATGGACTACGACGGCTGGGCGAAACTGCCGGGCTTGGAAGACTGGTCCTACCTCGACTGCCTGCCGTACTTCCGCAAAGCCGAAACCCGTGACATCGGCCCGAACGATTACCACGGTGGCGACGGCCCGGTCAGCGTGACCACGCCGAAAGCCGGCAATAATCCGTTGTTCCACGCCATGGTTGAAGCCGGCGTGCAAGCCGGTTATCCGCGCACCGAAGATTTGAACGGCTACCAGCAGGAAGGCTTCGGCCCGATGGACCGCACCGTGACGCCGAATGGCCGTCGTGCTTCCACCGCGCGTGGCTACCTCGACATCGCCAAGCAGCGTTCGACCCTGACCATCGTCACTCACGCTCTGACCGACAAGATCCTGTTTGAAGGCAAGCGCGCGGTCGGTGTGCGTTACCTGATTGGCGACGCCGAAGAGCGCGTTGAAGCCAAGGCGCGCAAGGAAGTCCTGCTGTGCTCCGGCGCCATCGCCTCGCCGCAAATTCTGCAGCGCTCCGGTGTCGGCCCGGCGAAACTGCTGGAAAGCCTCGACATCCCGGTGGTTCACGACCTGCCGGGCGTTGGCGAAAATCTGCAGGATCACCTTGAGCTGTACCTGCAATACGCCTGCACCCAACCGGTTTCGCTGTACCCGTCGCTGCTCTGGTACAACCAGCCGGCGATCGGTGCCGAGTGGCTGTTCAACGGTACCGGCATCGGCGCCAGCAACCAGTTCGAGGCCGGCGGCTTCATCCGTTCGCGTCCGGAATTCGAATGGCCGAACATCCAGTACCACTTCCTGCCGGTGGCGATTAACTACAACGGCAGCAACGGTGTGAAAGAACACGGTTTCCAGGCGCACATGGGTTCCATGCGTTCGCCGAGCCGTGGTCGCATCCAGGTCAAATCCAAGGATCCACGCCAGCACCCGAGCATACTGTTCAACTACATGGCCACCGAGCAGGACTGGCAGGAATTCCGCGACGGCATCCGCCTGACCCGGGAAATCATGCAACAGCCGGCACTGGACGCGTTCCGTGGCCGCGAAATCAGCCCGGGCATTGAAGTGCAAACCGATGAGCAGCTCGACAAGTTTATCCGCGAGCACGCCGAAACCGCGTTCCACCCGTCCTGCTCGTGCAAGATGGGCACCGACGAGATGGCCGTGGTCGATGGCGAAGGTCGTGTGCATGGCATGCAAAGCCTGCGCGTGATCGATGCCTCGATCATGCCGATCATCACTACCGGCAACCTCAACGCGCCGACGATCATGATGGCCGAGAAAATCGCCGACAAGATCCGCGGCCGCAAGCCGCTGCCACGCAGCAATGCGGCTTACTACGTGGCGAACGGCGCGCCGGTGAAGGGCAAGCCGATGCGTGATATCACCCCGGTTACTCAGTAATCCAGTTACACCGCATCAAGGCTGATCGCGAGCAGGCTCACTCCTACAAGGATTCTCCAGTGAACACAAACTCTGTGGACACTGACGATTAACTGTAGGAGTGAGCCTGCTCGCGATGAGGCCCTACCATTCAGCACAAATCCCTCTGTTTCAAGTAAATCCCCCTACACCCCCTCTTCACTTGATCCTACCCCCACGCAGGCCTACTCTAGACCTCGCGCAACCGTTTCACCCCGCCCCGCCGTCGCTCTACCGCTTCCCCCTACAAGGAGGTTCCCGAATGTTCGATTTCCACCCCCAGCTCAAGCAGCGCTTCGCTGCCTTGCGCACGGGCGCTGAATTCTTTTCCCTGCGCTATGTGCGCGAATCCGGGCAGTACCTGTCGGTGCGCAAGAATGTCGCCGAACCGCCGAGCCTGAGCCGGGACGAAGGGGCGATGCTCACCGTGCGCGTCAATGGCGTCGAAGCCTACGCCGCGACCAACGACCTGTCGCAGCAAGGCCTGCAAGCGGCCCTCGAACGCGCCGAACAGCAGGCACGCCGGCTCAAGCCGCATGCCCTGCTCGACCTGCGCGAGCAACCGGTCTCAAGCGACCGCGCCGATTATTTTTCCCCCAACCTGGAACAGCCCTTCCCGTCCCTGAGCGAATGCTTCGAACTGCTCGGTGCGGAGTCCGCCTCGGTGCCCAAGGACGAGCGCCTGGTCAATTGGCAGGTGAGCATCGGCATTACCCACGTCGAGCAGATTTATTTGAGCAGCGCAGGCGCCGAACTGCGTCAGGCCCAGCGCTTCGTCTACCCGAGCCTCGACGTCACCGCCTACGACGGCAACGACAGCCAGACCCGCAGCCTGGGCCGTGAAAACTTCGGCCAACAGGGCGGCGCCGATGTGATCAGCCGCTGCGGCCTGGTCGGCGCCGGCCCGCAAGTCGCCGATCAGGCGCTGCAATTGTTGCTCGCCCCCAATACGCCGCAAGGCCCGCGCGATCTGCTGTTGATGCCGGACCAGATGATGTTGCAGATCCACGAGTCCATCGGCCATCCGCTGGAACTCGACCGGATTTTGGGCGACGAGCGCAATTACGCCGGCACCAGTTTCGTCAAGACCAGCGATTTCGGCAGCCTGCAATACGGCTCGAACCTGCTCAACGTAACTTTCGATCCGGGCATTCCTGAAGAACTCGCCAGCTACGGCCATGACGACGACGGCACCGCGGCGAGCAAACAATTCCTGATTCGCGATGGCCTGCTGCTGCGCCCATTGGGCGGGGCGCTGTCGCAGTATCGCGCCGGCCTCGACGGCGTTGCCAACAGCCGCGCCTGCGGCTGGAACCGGCCGCCGATCGACCGCATGGCCAACCTCAATATCGAGCCGGGCGATCAGACGCTGGAGCAGATGATTGGCGGTATCGAACACGGCATTCTGATGAGCACCAACCGTTCGTGGTCGATCGACGATGCGCGCAACAAATTCCAGTTCGGCTGCGAATGGGGCCAGTTGATCGAGAAGGGTGAACTTAAAGGCGTGGTGAAAAATCCCAACTACCGGGCAATTTCCGCGCACTTCTGGAAAAGCCTGCGCGCGGTCGGCGACGCCAACACCGTCAAGGTGCTCGGCACGCCGAACTGCGGAAAGGGCGAACCGAACCAGGTAATCCGCGTCGGCCATGCTTCGCCGGCCTGCGTATTCAGCAACATTGATGTGTTTGGGGGAGACGCCTGATGAACATTTCCAAGCGTCAGTCCGACGCCTTCAAGGTCATGGTCGACTGGCTGCGCGACAGTGTGCGCGAGCCGGAACAATTCACGCTCAGCTACGCCGCCGAAGCCTCGGCGTTCGTGCGCTTCAATCACGCCAAGGTGCGCCAGGCCGGGCAGGTGCAGCAGGCCAATGTCGGCTTGAAACTGATCAACGACGGTCGTCACGCCGACTTGCAGATCACCTTGTCCGGGGACCAGGAAGCCGACCTGCAACGTCTTGCCGAAGGCCTGCAACAACTGCGCGAAACCCTGCCATTGCTGCCGCAGGATCCGTATCTGCTGCTCAATCACAACGGCTGGCAGAGTACGCATGTACAAGCGCATCCGCTGCCGGATACCGAAGATGTCGTGGCCCAAATCTGCGCGGCCGCTGAAGGTCTGGATTTGGTCGGTTTTTACGCGGCCGGCCCGATCAGCCGGGGTTTCGCCAGTTCGGCGGGTGCGTTTGGCTGGCATGAGGCCAACAGTTTCAATTTCGACTTCAGTCTGTTTCACGAAAACGGCGAAGCGGTAAAAGCCAGCTACGCCGGCCACGACTGGAGCGATGAAGGTTTCGCCAGGCGTTTCGCTCAGGCACGCGAGCAACTGGAGTTTCTTGGTCGTCCGTTGCGCACCTTGGCGCCAGGTCAGTATCGCGCCTATCTGGCACCGGCAGCGCTGGAAGAAATCATGGGCATGCTCAGCTGGGGCGGCTTCTCGGCGCAGTCGATCGCCAGCAAGAGCAGTCCGTTGCAGAAACTGTATGTCGGTGATCAGGCGTTCAGCCCGTTGGTGTCGCTGGATGAAAAGGTCAGCGAATCGCTAAGCCCGGCGTTTTCCGCAGAAGGTTATCCGCGCAGCGATCTGCGGCTGATCATCGAAGGCCAGGCCGGCGATCAACTGGTCGGTTCGCGCAGTGCGGCCGAATACGGTTTGGCGGCCAACGGCGCGGGCGGCGGCGAAATGCCCAGTGCGTTGAACATGGCGGCCGGTGATCTGTCGCAAGAACAGATATTGAAAGAGCTGGGCACCGGGCTGTACATCAGCAATCTGTGGTACCTGAACTACTCGGATCAACCGGCGGCGCGCATGACCGGCATGACCCGCTTCGCGACCTTCTGGGTCGAGAACGGCGAGATCCAGGCACCGGTCAGCACCATGCGTTTCGACGATAGCGCCTACAGCCTGCTCGGTTCGCAGCTTGAGGCGTTGACCACGGAGCGCGAATTACTGCTGTCGGCGAGTACCTACAGCCAGCGCAATACATCGTCATCGCTGCTGCCAGGGGCGCTGATCAGCCGGTTGACCCTAACGCTGTAAAACAAAGATCCCCGGCACACAGGGATCAACTGTTGGAATAGAAACTGTGGCGAGGGGATTTATCCCCGATGGACTGCGCAGCAGTCCCGCTTTTTTGGGGCCGCTGCGCGACCCAGCGGGGATAAATCCCCTCGCCACAGGGTTTCATGTTTGAACAAAATCTGGATTAACCACCCATCAGAGGTTCCATGCCCAACCGCCCGCCTCTCGACGCCATCACCGCCCGCTGGTTGCCGTGGGTGGTGGCCATTGCGTTTTTCATGCAGTCCCTCGACGGGACGATTCTCAACACCGCGCTGCCGGCCATGGCCAGCGATCTGGCCGAAGACCCGTTGCGCATGCAGGGCGTGATCATTGCCTACATGCTCACCGTGGCCCTGTTGATCCCGGCCTCAGGCTGGATAGCCGACCGCTTCGGCACCAAGAAAATCTTCTTCGGCGCAATTCTGCTGTTCAGCTTCGGCTCGCTGCTGTGCGCCTTGTCCAGCAGCCTGAGCATGCTGATCGGTGCACGGGTGATTCAGGGCCTCGGCGGTGCGCTGATGTTGCCGGTCGGGCGGTTGGTGGTATTGCGCGCCTATCCGCGCTCGGAACTGGTGCGGATCATGGGTTTCATCACCATCCCCGGCCTGCTCGGCCCGCTGATTGGTCCGACCATGGGCGGCTGGATGGTCGAATACCTGACGTGGCACTGGATCTTCCTGATCAATCTGCCGGTCGGGGTGATCGGTTGCTACGCGGTGTGGAAATTCATTCCCGACCTGCGCGGCACTGAGCGCACGCGCTTCGATAGCCTCGGCTTCCTGCTGTTTGGCGCGGCGATGATCCTTATCACCATCGCCATGGAAGGCCTCGGCGAACTGCACTTGCCGCACCTGCGGGTGATGTTGCTGCTGTTCGCCGGCATGGCCTGTCTGGCGGCGTACTGGTTGCGCGCCGGGCATATCGAGAATCCGCTGTTCGCGCCGTCGCTGTTCAAGACCCGCACCTTCGCCGTCGGCATTCTCGGCAACCTGTTCGCGCGTCTGGGCAGCGGCGCCCTGCCGTTTCTGGTGCCGTTGCTGCTGCAAGTGGCCTTGGGGTATTCGCCGTCTCAGGCCGGCATGAGCATGTTGCCGCTGGCCGCTGCGGCGATGGTTGCCAAGTGGGTCGCACGACCGCTGATCGAACGCCTCGGCTATCGCATCGTGCTCACCGGCAACACCCTGGCACTGGGGATCATGCTGGCGAGCATGGGCCTGGTCAGCGAGCAGACGCCGTACTGGCTGCTGTTGTGCCTGCTGGCGGTGCTGGGGGCAATCAACTCGCTGCAATTCACGGCGATGAACACCGTGACGCTGATCGACCTTGACGATGCCAGCGCCAGCAGCGGCAACAGCTTGCTGTCGGTGGTGGCGCAACTGTCGCTGAGCCTCGGCGTGGCGTGTGCCGGTGCGCTGCTCGGCGGCTTCACCGCCAAGGTCGGCAACGATGGCGTGGAAACCGTACTCGGCGCGTTCCAGCTGACCTTTGTCACCGTCGGCATCATGGCCATGCTCGCCGCGACGATTTTCTCGCAGCTGTCGAAGGAAGACGGCCGCCGCGCCAAGCGTCCTGAAGAGCACATCGAGCACTGATTCTGCCAAAGGACTTCTGGAGCTGCTGAAGGACTACTGTGGCGAGGGGATTTATCCCCGTTGGGGTGCGTAGCGCCCCTCTGCTTCTGCTGTCGCCTCGGCCAGTCAGGCTGATCGCATTCATCTTTTTTGGGGGGCGCTACGCACCCCAACGGGGATAAATCCCCTCGCCACAGGTAATTCCCTGCCTCGGGTTCAATCGCTGTTCGTCCAGAACTGTCGAGGAAATCATCACGGGGCTGCTACACTGCGCGACATTTTGTTTTGCAGGCCAGTCCCGTGACCACCATCGCCACCGCTTTTAATACTCTGCCGCTGTCCGCCGCCATGCTGGCTAACCTCGAATCACTCGGTTATGCCCAGATGACGCCGATCCAGGCGCAGAGCTTGCCGGTGATCCTCAAGGGGATGGACCTGATCGCCCAGGCCAAGACCGGCAGCGGCAAGACCGCCGCGTTCGGCATCGGCCTGCTCAACCCGATCAACCCGCGCTACTTCGGTTGCCAGGCGCTGGTGATCTGCCCGACCCGCGAGTTGGCCGACCAGGTCGCCAAGGAAGTCCGCCGTCTGGCCCGTGCCGAAGACAACATCAAGGTCCTGACCCTGTGCGGTGGCGTGTCGTTCGGTCCGCAGATCGCTTCGCTGGAACACGGCGCGCACATCATCGTCGGCACCCCGGGGCGCATTCAGCAGCACCTGCGCAAGGGTTCGCTGGTGCTCGATGGCCTGAACACGCTGATTCTCGACGAAGCCGACCGCATGCTCGACATGGGTTTCTACGACGCCATCGAAGACATCATCATCAAGACCCCGGAGCGCCGTCAGACCCTGCTGTTCTCCGCGACGTACCCGGTGGGCATCAAGCAACTGGCGTCGAAATTCATGCGCGACCCGCAGACCGTGAAGGCTGAAGCCTTCCATGACGACACGCAGATCGAGCAGCGCTTCTACGAGATTTCCCCGGAAGAGCGCATGAGCGCGGTGACCAAAGTCCTGCACCATTTCCGTCCGGCGTCCTGCGTGGCGTTCTGCTTCACCAAGCAACAGGTGCAGGAAACCGTCGATCACCTGACCGCCAAAGGCATTTCTGCGGTCGGCCTGCACGGCGATCTGGAACAGCGCGATCGCGATCAAGTGCTGGCGATGTTCGCCAACCGCAGCACTTCGGTACTGGTTGCCACCGACGTTGCGGCACGTGGTCTGGACATCGACGCGCTGGACATGGTGATCAACGTCGAGCTGGCGCGCGATTCGGAAATCCACATTCACCGCGTCGGCCGTACCGGTCGTGCGGGCGAGAAAGGCATCGCCATCAGCCTCGTCGCGCCGTCCGAAGCACACCGTGCGCAAGCCATCGAACAACTGCAGAAAGCACCGCTGAACTGGGATCAGATCGACAACCTGAAGTCTCAGGGCCTGGCACCGCTGCAACCGCCGATGACCACCCTGTGCATCGGCGCCGGTCGCAAGGACAAAGTGCGTCCGGGCGACATTCTCGGCGCGCTCACAGGCGAAGCCGGCATTCCCGGCGCTCAGGTTGGCAAGATTGCGATTTTCGATTTCCAGGCCTACGTGGCCGTGGAACGCACCGTCGCCATGCAGGCCTTGCAGCGCCTGAACGACGGCAAGATCAAGGGCCGTTCGTTGCGGGTGCGTATTCTGTAAGCGATCTCCCATCCATAGGAGATCCCTTGTGGGAGCGAGCCTGCTCGCGAATGCAATCTGTCAGTCGACATCATTGTTGAATGACACAACGCTTTCGCGAGCAGGCTCGCTCCCACAGTTTGTTTTGTAGTGACCCACCAAGAGGACACCGTTTTGCGCTCTACCGAAGTCGTGATCATTGGCGCTGGCGCCGCCGGCTTGATGTGTGCCCTGACCGCCGCCGGGCGTGGGCGCGAAGTGTTGTTGCTCGACCATGCGAACAAGGCCGGCAAGAAGATCCTCATGTCGGGCGGTGGCCGCTGCAATTTCACCAACATGTACACCGAGCCGAGCAATTTCCTTTCGCAGAATCCGCATTTCTGCAAATCGGCACTGGCGCGTTACACCCAGTGGGACTTTATCGGTCTGGTCGGCAAACACGGCGTGCCGTACCACGAGAAGAAACTCGGCCAGCTGTTCTGCGATAACAAATCCAGCGACATCCTCGGCCTGCTTCTCGATGAATGCGATCAGGCAGGCGTAGAGCTGCACCTCGACACGTCGATCCAGACGATTGAAAAGGTCGACAACGGCTATTTGCTCGACACCACCCTCGGCCAGATTCAATGCCAATCGCTAGTCATCGCCACCGGCGGCCTGTCGATTCCAACCCTGGGCGCGACCGGATTCGGTTATCAAGTGGCGAAACAGTTCGGCCATGAACTGCTGCCGACCCGCGCCGGCCTGGTGCCGTTCACCATCACCGATCAGCTCAAGGAGCTGTGCACCGAGCTGTCCGGAACGTCGGTGGATTGTCTGGTCAGCTGCAACGACCAGAGCTTTCGCGAAAACCTCCTGTTCACACATCGCGGCCTCAGCGGCCCGGCGATCCTGCAGATTTCCTCGTTCTGGGAACCCGGCGACACGGTCGAGATCAACCTGCTGCCGGATCACGACGCCGCCACATGGCTGCAACAGCAAGTCGCCGAGCGCCCGAACAGCGAGCTGAAAACCCTGCTTGGCGAGATCTTCACCAAGAAAATGGCCAATCTGCTGGCGGACAGCTGGTTTGTCTCCAAGCCGATGAAGCAGTACACCCACGCGGAACTGGCACATATCGCCGAGAAGCTCGGCAGCTGGAAGGTTGTGCCGGCAGGGACTGAAGGCTATCGCACCGCTGAAGTGACCCTGGGCGGCGTCGACACCCGTGAGGTCTCGTCCAAGACCATGGAATCGTTGAAGAGCCCCGGCCTGTATTTCATTGGTGAAGTGCTGGATGTCACCGGGCATCTGGGCGGGTTCAATTTTCAATGGGCCTGGGCCTCCGGTTACGCTGCTGCGCAGTACGCTTAACTCAAGGCCAAATACAAAACCCTGTAGGAGTGAGCCTGCTCGCGATAGCGGCCTGTCAGCCAATAAATTCGGTGACAGACACACCGCTATCGCGAGCAGGCTCACTCCTACATTTGTCATGTGTGATGCAGTAAGGAACACTTTTTGCTGTCAGATGTGCTCGGCGCCATTGCGTCGGCGTCATTACTGGCTCAATTTAGCGGCATCGCCTCGGAAGGCCTTCGCACTTCATGTCCTCGACCTCGTTTCGTCAGTCTTTGCGGCGCCTGTGGGCGCTGGATAAATTCAGCTACAGCGTGCGGGTATTCATCGCCCTGACCGGCAGCATGGCGCTGTGTTGGTATCAGGATGAAATGGGCCTGCTGATCCCGTTATTCCTGGGAATCATCGCCAGCGCCCTGGCCGAGACCGACGACAGTTGGCAGGGTCGCCTCAATGCGCTGGCAGTGACGCTGGTGTGTTTCAGCATCGCCGCGCTGTCGGTGGAGCTGCTCTTCCCCTACCCGATCATTTTTGCCGCGGCCCTGGCACTGGCCAGTTTCGGCCTGACCATGCTCGGTGCACTGGGCGAACGTTATGGGGCGATTGCCTCGGCGACGCTGATTCTCTCGGTGTACACGATGATCGGCGTCGACCAGCGTGGCGGCGCAGTCACCGACTTCTGGCATGAACCGATGCTGCTGGTGGCCGGCGCGGCGTGGTACGGCCTGCTCTCGGTGCTGTGGCAGGCGCTGTTTTCCAATCAGCCGGTGCAGCAGAGCCTGGCGCGGTTGTTCCGTGAGCTGGGTTTTTACCTGAAGCTGAAATCCTCGCTGTTCGAGCCGATCAGGCAAATGGACGTCGAGGCTCGACGCCTCGAATTGGCGCAACAGAATGGGCGCGTGGTCGCCGCGCTCAATACGGCCAAGGAAATCATTCTGCACCGGGTCGGCAACGGCCGCCCCGGCTCGAAAGTCAGCCGCTACCTCAAGCTGTACTTCCTCGCACAGGACATTCACGAACGCGCCAGCTCGTCGCACTATCCCTACAACGCCTTGGCCGAGGCGTTCTTTCACAGCGACGTGCTGTTCCGCTGCCAGCGTCTGCTGCGCCAGCAGGGCAAGGCCTGTCGCGCGCTGGCCGAATCGATTCAGATGCGCCAACCGTTCACCTATGACGCCAGTTTTGCCGAGGCCCTTAGCGACCTCGACGCCTCGCTTGAACACCTGCGCATCCAGAGCAATCCGGCGTGGCGCGGCCTGCTGCGCTCGCTGCGCGCACTGGCAACCAACCTCGGCACCCTAGACCGTCTGCTCAGCGACGCGAGCAACCCCGACGCCCTCGCCGACGCCACCGACAGCAGCCTGCTCGACCGCTCGCCGCGCAATCTCAAAGACGTATGGATTCGCCTGCGTACGCAACTGACGCCGACCTCATTGCTGTTCCGCCATGCCCTGCGCCTGCCACTGGCGCTGAGCATCGGCTACGGCATGGTGCATCTGATCCACCCTTCGCAAGGCTACTGGATCATCCTCACCACGCTGTTCGTCTGCCAGCCGAACTACGGCGCGACGCGGCGCAAACTCGGCCAGCGGATTATCGGCACGGCGATCGGCCTGACCGTGGCGTGGGCATTGTTCGATCTGTTCCCCAACCCATTGGTGCAGTCATGTTTTGCCATCGCCGCCGGGGTAGTGTTCTTTACCAACCGCACCACCCGCTACACCCTCGCGACGGCGGCGATCACCATCATGGTGCTGTTCTGCTTCAATCAGGTGGGCGACGGTTACGGGCTGTTCCTGCCACGGCTGTTCGATACCTTGCTGGGCAGCCTGATTGCGGGGCTGGCGGTGTTCCTGTTCCTGCCTGACTGGCAAGGTCGGCGCCTGAACAAAGTGCTGGCCAACACCCTGACCTGCAACAGCATTTATCTGCGCCAGATCATGCAGCAATACGCCGCTGGCAAAAGCGACAACCTCGCCTATCGACTGGCCCGCCGCAATGCGCACAACGCCGATGCGGCACTGTCGACGACACTGGCGAATATGCTCATGGAGCCAGGGCATTTCCGTAAGGAAGCCGATGTCGGCTTCCGCTTTCTGGTGCTGTCGCACACGCTGCTCAGTTATCTGTCGGGGCTGGGCGCGCACCGCGAGACGCAACTGCCGGCCGATGTGCGCGAACACTTGATCGAAGGCGCCGGGGCGAAACTGGCCGCCAGCATCGACGAGATCGCCCAAGGCCTGGCGAGCAAACAGCCGGTCGCGATTCAAAGCGATGAAGAGGAAGCACTGGCCAATGAGCTGGAGCAGATGCCCGATGAAATCGATGAGGGCCAGCGTCTGGTACAAACACAGTTGGCGCTGATTTGCCGGCAGTTGGGGCCGTTGCGCACGTTGGCGGCGCATCTGATCAAGGACACCAGTGAGGTCAGCGCTGGCTGAAAGGCCTTCGCGAGCAGGCTCGCTCCCACAATTTGAAATGCATCCCCTGTGGGAGCGAGCCTGCTCGCGAAGACGCCATCAGCCAAAGGCCGGATCAGCCCTCACATCCCATGTCGTCGCAACAACTTCTCGTAAGTCCCGTCGGTCTTCATCTCGGCAATCGCCCGATCAAACCCGGCCACAATCTGCTCATGCTGCGGGTTCTTAAGGCTGACCAGGATATGCAGGCTGTTCTCACTCAACGGCTTGGGTAGAAACTCCACCGAGTTCCGCACCTTGGCCGATTCCCGCGCCAGGTAGTATTTCGCTACGTACTCGTCTTCCAGCGTCAGCTTGACCCGATCCGCCGCGAGCATGCGCACGCCCATGGCGAAGTTATGCACAGGGACTTTCTGCAGCGCGGTGTCGGCATCGAACGGCGCCGAGTACGCATAACCACGCACGACCGCAATCGGATAAGTGTGCAGCTGTTGCAGATTGCTGTATTCGACCGGAGTGTCCTTGCGCTTGAGGAAGCGAATGCGGTTAGTCAGGTATTCGCCAGAGAACTGGCCGATCAGGGTGCGCTCGTCGTTGTACCAGGCGTTGACCAGCACGTCGTAACGCCCTTCGCCAATCCCCAGCAACGCCCGCGCCCAAGGCACTTGTTCATAACCGCTGGCATAGCCGGAGCGGGCCAGCGCAGTGCTGACAATGTCGGTGGCCAGGCCACCGTTGACCAGCGCGTCGTCGGTAAAGGGCGGCCAGTTATCGAACACCAGCCGCAGCTTCTGCGCCGCAGCGCTCTGGGCCAGCAGCAACAATCCGATCAAAGCAACGACTTGCAGCAATCGCAGCATGCTTGAACATCCTCAGCGGGCGTCTGCCCGACGTGTCTTCACGTCAAAATCCAAGGCCCCTTACCGGCAAAACCCAAGCGTTGAACATTAGCTCATGCAAGCCGGTGCGCAGTGCTCACCAGCAGATTACACAAAGTCGGCATGACTGCGCGAAAGGAATGATGGCATTTTGACCTTTGTCCCCGACGCTTACGCCATACAGACATCTTCGGCGAGTGCGCTTAGTATCGGCCGACACGTTCAAGGAATCGGAAAATGACTATCGAGTGGATCTGCAAACATCACAGCGATCTGGGCAAAGAGCAGCTTTACGCGGTTTTGAAGCTACGCTCGGACGTGTTTGTGGTGGAACAGAAATGCGCCTACCCGGATCTCGACGGTCAGGATCTGGAGGGCGACACCCACCACCTGATGGGGTGGGAGGATGATCAGTTGATGGCTTACCTGCGCCTTTTGGATCCGGAGTCCCAGGGCGGTGACGTAATCATCGGCCGCGTGATCACCGCGCCCGCCGGTCGCGGCAAAGGGCTGGGGCACGCGATGATGGAGCAGGCGCTGAAACAGGCCGAGAAGCACTGGCCGCAGGTGCCGATCTATCTGTCGGCACAGGCGCATTTGCAGGGGTATTACGGCAAGTACGGGTTTGACGTGGCGGGTGAGGAGTATCTGGAAGATGGCATCCCGCATATAGGCATGCGTCGTTCTTGAGGGCCCTTTCGCGAGCAAGCCCGCTCCCACATTTTGACCGGATTTTTCTGAAGAACTCGGTCTACTGTGGGAGCGGGCTTGCTCGCGAAGGCGTCAGCCCGATCACCGCGGGACTCAGGGATATTCGAGGACAGTCTTGATCTGCCGCAAATTCTGCTCTATCCACCCCCGATCAATCGCCCCCCACTCGCGAATCCGATAGCGGCCCGCATGGTTGCGCGCGCCCTCTTCCTGCTCGAATTCACAAACGATGTCCAGATCGGCCAGCGCGGCGATGGTGTCCTGCGCCGTGCGCCGGGGCATGCCAGTGACTTCGATCAACGCGGGCACACTCGGCGCCAGGCCGCTGTCGATCAGCCAGGCCACGTACAAACGACGGTAGAAACTGCTTTTGGTCTTGCTGACGTCCATCCACACCTTCCTGCTTGATCAAGCCTGCATATCGCGCCACGTCAGGTACACGCGCAGATCGAACTCGATCTGGTGATACCCCGGCAGCATGTGTTCGCACAGCTTATAAAACGCCTTGTTGTGATCCGACTCTTTAAAGTGCGCCAGTTCGTGCACGACGATCATTTTCAGAAAATCCGGCGCGGCATCCTTGAACAGCGAAGCGATGCGGATTTCCTTGTTGGCCTTGAGCTTGCCACCCTGCACCCGCGAGACCGTGGTATGCAGACCCAGCGCACGGTGGGTCAGGTCGAGGCGGTTGTCGAACAGCACCTTGTCGATGGCTGGGGCGTTGCGCATGTACTGCTGTTTGAGATCCAGTGCGTAGCTGTACAACGCCTTGTCGCTCTGCACGTCATGCCGCCCCGAATAGCGTTGATCCAGGTAATCACCCAGGCGCCCTTCGGCGATCAGTTGGCGCACCTGATCCTGCAAACGCTCGGGATAGGCCTGGAGGTACTTCAATACAGTCATGGACGGGCAGCACGGTTCGAAAAAAGGTGCGCCAGTGTAGCGAATTCAGCCGGGCACTGCGCTCCAGTCAAACGGTTCGACGAAGCGAGCGGCGTCTTCGGCCATCAACGGACGCGCGACCAGGAAACCCTGCACATATTCGCAGCCATGGGCTTGCAGCCAGTGGTATTGCTCAAGGGTTTCGACCCCTTCGGCGATCACCAGCAAGCCGTATTGTCTGCACAGCGCGAGTACCGTACTGACCAGCGAAGCGTCTCTGGACGAATCAGGCAAGCGCGCGATCAGGCGACGGTCGAGCTTGAGCGTATCCAGTTCCAGATCGCGCAGATGCGCCAGCGAACACGGGCCGGAGCCGAAGTCATCGAGGGCCACGCGCACACCGAGATTGCGCAACAGACGCAGTTGCTTGCGGGTCTCGTCCGGGTTTTGCATCAGCGCCTCTTCGGTGATCTCCACCTCGAGCTGCCGGGGTTGCAAGGCGTGCCGCTCCATGACCTGGCGCAGCTCGGTGACCAGATTCGGCAGGCTGAACTGGGTGTTGCTCAAACTTACGCCCAGCACCAGATCTTCACCAAACAGCGATTCCCAGGCTTTGCGCTGGCCGGCGCCACGATGGTAAATCCAGCTACCGAGGCGACTGATCAACCGAGCCTCTTCCAGCAACGGCAGGAACAACCCCGGCGGCACGTCGCCAACGCTCGGATGCTGCCAGCGCAACAAGGCTTCAAAGCCACGAATCACACCGCTGCCGATAGCCACCTGCGGTTGATAGACCAGATTGAAGTCACGATTGTCGATGGCGGCCCGCACGCTTTCTTCAAGCATCAGCCGCGAGCGTGCCCGGCCGTTCATTTCAGGGTCGTAGAAACGATACTGCTGACGCCCGGCCCGCTTGGCTTCGTACATGGCAATGTCAGAGGCGCGCAGCAAGCCATCGAGGTTCGAGCCGCAGTCCGGATACGTGGCGATGCCGATGCTGGCACCGAGCGCGATGTCCAGGCCTTCGATCTGCTGGCAGACCGAAACCCGTTCGATGAGTTTTTCGGCGATCTTCGCCGCCTGCTCGGGAAACTCCAGGTCCAGCAGCGCGGTGAATTCATCGCCGCCCATGCGCGCCAGAATGTCGAATGGCCGCAGACAGGCTTTCAACTGTTCGGACACCCAGCGCAGGACGCGGTCGCCGGCATCGTGACCGAGCGAGTCATTGACCCGTTTGAAACCGTCCAGATCCAGATACAAGAGCACCCAACTGCTGTCACTGCGCTCGCCGCGCAGCAGCAGGTTCTCCACGGTTTGATAAAAACCACGGCGGTTGAGCAAACCGGTCAGCGGATCGGTGACGGCCTGGAATTCGAGTTGCTGGTGCAGATGACGCACCACCGACATGTCCAACACCGTCACCACCATGGCGTGTTGCTCCGCTGGCAACGCAGCGCAGGACAAGGCCACCGGCACCTGCTGACCGGGCGCAGTGCGCAGCAAGGCATCGTGCAGCCTCAGCGTCTCGCCACGCTTGTAGCTGGCATAAAAGTCACAATCGGCCCACACCGGGATGTGCGGTTTCTGCAGATAATCAAGAAACTCCCGCCCTTCAAGCTCCCTCACCGGCGCATTGAGCAACCGCGAAATCGCCGGATTGGCAAAGCGGATCAGCCCGTCCTCAGCCAGCACCAGAATCCCTTCGGCCGCGTTATCCAACACCGAGGCGTTGAACGCACGGGCAACCTCCAGGTCATGGCTCAAGCGCTGCAAGGCGCGGCGATTGCGCTGATGCTCCAGCAGCGCCTGCACTTTCGGCTTGAGAATCTGCGGGTCGAAGGGTTTGAACAAGTAATCCACGGCGCCGTTGGCGTAGCCCTTGATCACCGCGTCCTGGGATTGCTCATTGGCCGTCAGGAAAATAATCGGGGTCAGGCGCGTGCGTTGGCTGCCGCGCATCAGCCGTGCGACTTCAAAGCCGTCCATGCCCGGCATCTGCACATCCAGCAGCACCAGGTCGACGTCGTGTTCGAGCAAAAGATTGAGCGCCTCGAAACCGGAGGCGGCGGTGATGACGTGCCAGTCCTGCCGCTGCAACAAGGCTCGCATGCTGATCAGATTTTCGGGGTAATCGTCGACGATCAATAGGACCGATCTGCCTTCACCTGGCTGGGGTTGCGCGCATTCCATGCTGCTTCTCTTATCGGGACCGGTAGCCGGCAAAAACCATAAACATACTGAGCCTTCACTCTAGTCGTGGATCCGCTAAAGCAGAAGCTGTCATCCCGCCATCATTTCGCCAAAGTTTCCTCCAGCCGACTAACGGTCGCGCCTGAAGACCCCTAAAACCGGCGAAGATGGCATTTCGACAGGATGTTGACGTCAATCATCCGCCGGACGGGCATTAACAAATATTGCCGCTACGCTTATAAAGGCCGGCCCAAAAGGCGCGGGCTAGAGCTTCTGGCACCCGCGTTCCGGATGAATCGAGTGGAAGAACCGATATGATCGACCTCGCAACCTGGAACCTCAGCGTTCCCGTTGGCAGCCCGCCGTACACCGTCGAAACCGAAAAACTGGTGAACGGCTTCAAGGATCAATACTTCCATTCCGACACTGGCACCTTGTTTTTCTGGTCACCGGTTACCGGGTCAAAAACCGCCAACGCCGTCTATCCGCGCACCGAATTGCGCGAGACTTACAGCAACGGCACCCTGCGCAACTGGTATTACCCGGACGCCGACAACCTGCTGCGCGCCACCCTCACCGTCAATCAGGTCCCGAGCTCGGGCAAAATCGTCATCGGCCAGATCCACGCGTACGAGAGCCAGCGGCCGATGGTCAAACTCGAATATCAGTACAAGGAAAAAACCCAGACTGGCAATCTGGTGATCAAAGTGCGCATGCGCCCGGACGATGCCGAAAGCCGCGTCATCACCCTTGCCACGGGCATCAAGCTCGATCGCGAATTCAACTACCTCATCCACCTAAGCCCCGGTGGCGCGCTGGGTGTAAGTGCGGCGGGCTATCAGTGGGACTCGCAGATCAGCGCGACCTGGCGTGACAAGCCGCTTTACTTCAAGGCCGGGGTTTATGTGCAGGACAATACCGGGTATACGAGTGAAGGGGGGCAGGTCACTTTTTCGAAACTTGATATCGATCATGACAGGTAAAATATTTACTAGTTGAACGCCGTGGGTCGCTGAGAAAAATAAATGGCAGACTCAGGGAGTCTGCCGCTTGGCTCTGACGCCGCATAAGCCATGGAATATCAAGTTTCAGAAAAATCAAAAACCGCCGACACAGAAAACGCATTATCTTCATACCAACTGAGTACTCCCTGCGGATAAGGACCATTTCTTGTCAGATAAATAATACCCTCGGCTTGTTGATCATTGTGAAACTCCTCAAGTTTCAGATGAGCATATGCTACTGTTCCAAGCTCGCCCAGCTTGTGAGCAACGTGGATCTCAGCATTCAACTTAATTCGGGAACCAATATAAAAATTGTGCCCTCCCAAACTGAAGGAAGTTCCAAAGCGGAAATAATCATCACCCCATTCTAAAAAATCTTTACCCACAATTGAGTATGTAAATTCCTTCCCTTCGAAAGTCTTTAACGACAAGTAAATTTTACCCTCAGCGTTCGCTTTAGTTAGCTTATCCGTTGACATTTTGTGCATCCTTAAATAGAAGTGAGCACTTACGGTAAGCCTTTAATAAGATAGTCACCACTGTCATATCTGACAGGCTTTTAGACCATTTAGAAATATATAAAACTTTTAGCAATCAAATTCGGCGTTTGCCTGTACAGCCGACACAAACGGCAACAAGCACACTCGCCATGTAGTAACTATGTATATCGGGTGCGTTTGCACGCGTGATTAGGGTAGGTCGAATCGATTGTTCGATTCGCGTGCAGCACCGCCAGCACTGGCGGCACTGCATGGCGAACCTATCTTAAGGAACCCCCGGTCATGACTTCCCCCTCACTCACACCTGAAGGCGCCCTGCGCCGATTGCCGGCATGCATCGCCGCCATTGAGCATCTGCTGGATGCGCAGCCGGACTTCGCGGCGGTAATTGCCACACATTTACGCAAGGGCTTGGCCAATCTTGTACCCGACGACCCGCCTGATCCCGACGCAGTGTTTCTCAATGAGTACATTTATGACACGCCGCCGGACGCTCAGGACAACACCGCAAGGAAGCCCCGACTCACCCGCACGCGCAACCTGACGCAGGTGCTGCAGGATGCCACTGCGACAGGAAAAACTCCCACCGAGCTGGAAAAAGAACCGAAAAGCGGCCGCGTCGAACAGGCGGTGGGGTTCTACCCTCGGGCAGTCGACACCGGCCACGAAAGCGAAATCTGCGCCCTGGAAGTGGCGGCAGTGAATAAGCTGATCAGTGATTTGCAGAAGGACAGCCCGATGCTCTACTGGCTTGCGCTGGAGGCATTCTGGTCGTCGCCCCATGTCACCACGGGTGCGCTGACGGTGCATGAGGCCGTCAGTCAAAAACAGCGCATGGCGTTTCGTCTTGAGGCAGACCTCAAACTGCACGATGCCCAACAACAGCTGCTGCAAGCCGAGCAGGCGTTGCAGCAAAAGCCTGCCGACATACAGCGTCAGACCGCCGTGGACACCGCCAGGACCTACGTGACGGTGGTGATCGAAGGCCGGCAACTGATCGAAAATCTTGTGCTCCACGAGACCACGAACAACGCCACACCGGCGCAAGTTGTGGGCATTACGTTGTTTGCGACAGATTTGCCCGAATGGTCAGCCCCGCTGAGCGGCTGTTTCATCATTACCGAACAATTGCATGGCGCGCGCCCCACCGTGCTGTACACCCCACAATTCGGCGTCGAGATATTCCAGCACTTCAACGCCATGGAAAACTTTCTGCGCCGTCGCCTCGTGGCGGGCCTTGAGAAAACGCTGCTGCTCAAGAACATTGCCCTCAGCGAAAGGACCCGCGCCAGCGAGGTGTTGAGCCAAGGACAGAACTTGCGTTACAGCCCGATCACCGGCGCGGTGTTCAGTGCCTGCCTGAAGGCGTGCCGCCAACAGCAGGACACCGAACTGGATCACGCCTTCGACTCGCCCCGGACCACCTTCGACGCCTTGGCCACGCGCTTGCACACCACACTGGCGTTGCCACTCACGGGATGTCCGGACTTGATTGCGCGATTGCCTGAAACGCCCGCGCCGATGGCCATCACCGCGCAGACGCTGCCGGACATCGAGCAGCAGACACGCTTGATTCAACGCTGGAACGATCTCAATCAGCAGATCGGCGATGTACTCGACGAGCAGCGGCATCCTTCACTGCAGACGGCCCTCACATCTCTGCTCAAGGAGACCTTCCCACAGCTGCCGACCGATAGCGGATTCGCCGGTTTATATGTAAACCACTACCAGACCGATGACGATGGTCTTCGCCGACTGGAGTCTTCTCGCCCATTGCTCGAAGCGCTGCGCACCTTGTTGCTGTGGGAAAACACCGCTGTGCCCAGTGATGAGGATGACGCTGTGCAACCGGAGGACGCCGCTCCGGTCACCGAAGGCGTATTCAGCAGCCCCACGGCTTGCAACGAAGCCGAGCAGATCCTGCAAAACGGCTCGCTGCCGCAATTGGCTGAGGCCCTGCAAGCGCGTTTGTCCGAACAGGTCAGCGCTTACTGGCAGACTCCGGTCGCCCCCGAGCTGAACTGCCCACAGGTGCGGTTGATTGACCTGCATCGCCAGGCCCTGGATGTACAGGCGTGCCTGCGCACAGCCGACCAGACCCTGAGCCCACAGGCGAAACAGTTGATCGACAGCGCGCTGCGCTATCCGACTTTGGCCCGGCGTGAGACCAAATTCAGCGATGGAGCGCGGCCTGGCGTCTATCAATTGACAGTCAACAGTGGCACCGCCGAAGGCGCGCGCCTGGCGGGCAGTTTCGTCCTGACGGCCCGGGACGGTTCCAGCCCGGTGCTTCCTCATTGGCCCCATGGACACAAAAATCTCGATAGCCGAGGCGTCGGCGGGAGCAGCGACGCCGGCCTGGTGGTGCTCTATACACCGCATCGGGGCTTTGAAGAAATGCCGACCCTGCAAGCGCTGCGTGATACGTTGGTGGCACGCTTCAATGCCGGCGACGATACCGGCAGATTGCTCGCCGTTGGTTTGCCGCTAGCGGTACAACACACGAAAACCGGTTTGTGGGGCAGCGACCTGCGCCACGCCTTCGCACCGATAGCGGACGACTTTGTCGCCGACAGTATCCAGGCGGTGCTTGACAAGCAGCAGACAGATATCCAGACGATTCTGGGGCTGACCGAAGATGAGCCGGACAGTGCAAGCAACGCCCGCACAGAACTGATCGAGTTGCTGGATATGGCCGACGCATTCATGGCACGTAATCGGCAGTTGCTGGAACACTGGCGACCGGAATGGGAAAAACGCCTCAGCCCCAATGACCGCAAGGCACTGCAAGAGCTGGCGCAGACCGCAGAAGAAAAACAGCAGCAGCTGAGCCAGCAATGGAAGGCCCTCATCCCCTCCCTGGCGGAGTACGCCAAGGAACAGGTGCTGCTGAAGATACGCACATACCTCGAAGAAAAAGGGCCGGACGGCCAGGCCAGGGCAGACTACCCGTCCGAGGGCGTCGACCCGGACCAGACCCTCGTCATTCAGACCACTAGAACCCGGGTCGGCTCTGGCGTACAGGCCGGGTTTGGTACGCTGCATGAAAGCCTCGCAACCACTCGCATGACGCTGACCAACCTGCTGCTGAAAAACAACAAGCCATGGGAAAAGAGCCTTGCATGGACAGAGCACGACTCGCTGGCGGCCAGGCTGGTTACAACCCAGGGTCGCTGGGTACTTGATCGCCAGGGCAAAGCCGTCAGCCTCGATCAACAATGCCTGGAGCGCTGGGTCAAAGAGCTGAACATTGGTCAGCGATACACGCAAAGCGTGCTGGACAGCCACCTGGCTCCCCAGGCCACTACGACCGATGCCATAGCCCTGAAACAGGCCTGGATGACCAGTCAGTCGTGTGCGCTGCAATACTCGGCGCTGTCGGCCCGATTGAGCCCCGATGCCTATCGCAGTGCATTGCACAGCGACAATATGCAGAAAAAAGCCGCGGCATGGATGGCGGCAGTCCTGGCCGCCCCCGATCCGGCAACGCGCCAGACCGTCGACGGACAGACAATCATTGCCAATGCCCTGATGTTCAATCCGGCCAACAACGCCCCTGAGGGACGCGGCGGCCAAACCGTGAACGGCGTGCTGATTCTCTCTGCCGCCAACAGTGACATGCGCGTGCTGTATACGCCGGATGCACCGGACGGCATGGACCTGCGAGAGATCGCCAGCGAAGCACATCTGCCCGCACTGATGCGCAGCCCGGCCTGGCAGGCTTACCTGAAGGCGCGATTACCAGCGAACACTCGCCTGCTCAACCACCGACTGGCCGCCTACACCGGCGATATGCTGGCCGGACTGTATCGACAGAACTACTTGCACCTGCGTGACAAGACCGACGCCGAAAGCGTGACCAACGAAGAACTGGACGCGCAGTCCAGGTTCAACAAGGTGATGTTCGGGGTCGATGTCGTAACGACGATGCTGGGCGCGTTCCCCTGGGCTGGCCATCTGGGCTCTACGGCGTTGCGCTGGGCCGGTGGCGCCGGTCGTATCAGCGTCCAGACCGTGCGCCACCTGGGGCAGAACGTTGCAGGGCTCATTCTCCGTCGCGGGATGGCTGGGCGCGTGCTGTTCGAGGTCGCGACGGCGACGGCAAAAGTCGGCAGCGTTGCGCGGTCCACCGGCATTGGCATCAAACCTCTGCAGATGCTGCTCAGGCCGGTGAAGCAAACACCGATCGCCGATCAGAGCGGATACCAGAGAGCGTTTTTGCAGGAACACGCGCGCCTGCTGGTAAAGGGCGGTATTCCGACCGGCTCCTCCTTCGCCGAGGGCACGGGCATCTATCGCTCCCCGGCGAATAACCTGCTGGTGCGCAGCACCGGCGCAAAGGGTGAGGAGCAGGTATTCCGGATCCAGAACTCATTCAACCTCTACGACCGCAAAGGGCTGGTCGCTCCGGTGCTCACGCCGAGTGGAGCGTTTACCTCTTTCAGATTACGCAAGATGCCCAATCAACTCTGGGCACTCGATACTCTGAACCGGTTACCCGGTGGTGGCCCCAAGGCTGACAGCCGGATATTAAGGGCGCTTAAAGAATGGGAAGAACGGATCACCGCCAATGCCCAATCGGCCAATCCTTTACCTACTCTCGACCCCGTACCTTTTTTCAATGAACGAAACATCCCGGTACGGTCCTGGAACAAATTCGTCAGACAACGCACAGGAGAAATCAATACGCTCGGCTACGCGATGCTCAGGCCGGCACACTACGAGAAGCTGACAGACAACCTTTTTCAAATATGGCTTTGCATGAATCAACCCACCAAAGAGGCCGCAGAGACGTTTGCCAGGACTCACCGCCTGCACCCTTTGAGGTGGCGCACGTTCGTCGCAAAAAATGGCGAGCTGACCATCCCCGGCACTATCAGGGCAATAAAACTGCATAAAGGCGCCGCGGGAAAGTACACCAGGATTACCGACCAGCACTTTCGAGACTGGCACCAGCTTTCTCTCAAACCGGAAAACCGCAACCGCTACGCGGTCGTCAAGTTCGCACTCGATAACGACATTCATGCTGAATCGTGGATGAAATACGTCAAAATCAATGGCGAATTCAGGATGACGATCTCAGCGGTTGCTAACCGCGTGAACCGGCTGGGACTGACAAGCACGCTGCCTCAGCCGGGGCCTTCAGGGTCCTCTGCCTGAACAGGCGATGCTGGAGGACCTGAAGCGCCCTTGAAGCAAGCCTGCTTGCGATTGCGAATATCGACCGGCAGCGTTGTCGGCCGGGCTATCGCCATCGCGAGCAGGCAAGTCTTCAGAATCCAGAACACGTTCAACCTCTACGATCCCACCGGGCTGGGCGCCCCGTGCTCACGCCGGCGGGAGCGCCCAAGGCCGACAGTCGAATGGCTGCGCTTGATGTAACTACTCGCAGGCTGCCAGCTCAATTACCGCCTCTGGTGTTATCCACCAATACCGGTTTACGCCTGACTCCCGAGACAACCGAGTCATTCAGCGCAACCATCCGCCCGGTATCCCACTCGCTTCGCATGCCTGCAAACAATTCAGCATCGACCGTCGGTCTGTGCGTCGAAAGAGCCAGACTCATTGCCTCAGCGACTCGCTCGATAATCAGCGCTGGCTTTTCCACTGCACAGTGTTTCCGGCCGAACTCAATCAACTGCTGACGGTCGGGGTAGGCTTTGGTTTTGTTCATCTTGATCGCGAGGGTGCGGTCAACCAGTGAACGCCCGGACTTCGGGTTGTAGTTTGAATAAACGGTGGTAGTCGTGACGTCAAACACCGGAGCCAACTGCACGGTTTCCAGCGCGGCGGGATGGGTGTAAATCACGCCAAAGTTTTTCAAGTGTGCGTCACCGTTGCGCACCATCACCGATAGACAGACCGACGAATAGAATCGCTCCAGTTCCCGTATCGGATCCGCATGCCGGCAGACCTGGCCAATGACTGCCGCCAACGTTTCATAGCTTTGCGAATATTTGTAATTGTCATGAGGATCCTTGTTCAGCCCCAACAGCACCGCCATGTCTTCGAAACCGAGGCGTTCGCTCTCGGTCAGGTCGAAACGTTCCATGACAAACAACTCACCGCTTTCGGATAGCCAGAACGGCGGCGTTTCCAGCCCGGCGAGCCGCGCGGCCTCCAGGCAAAGAAATTCGTTTTGCGCCAGAAACGGATATTCCTCTGCACCTGATTTGACGATCAGATCGGAGCTCAGCAGGGTCTTGCGGCTACCGGTGAGTTTGTCCAGATCGGGCACCAGAACCTTGGGCTGAACACCCGAAATACCCGATTCGAAGTAAGTCTCAACGAGAAAGCTGAAAACGCTCATCGACGCATCAGCCGTGAGAATGTCCCGCAAACCGATTTGCGCACGTACCGGACCCGATGGCTCCGCTGGATTCGTGTAGGCCAGACGGCCAATCTGATTACCGCCGATTACCGACAGCAGGCGCATTTCATCAACGTGCATATGTTTGGCCATCCGACGCTTGATCTGATCGGCCAGGAAGCCTTCCGGCACATTCATATCGAAGATCGGTTGCAACACATTGCTCACTGAGGGCGTCGGGTCATAGGGCATGACCAACGAGACCTCCCGAGACGCGTCAGCCGATTGGTAGGCAAAAGAAAACTGCGAACCTTTGGACAGCTCGCCCGCCCAGCCTTGCGGCGTCATCACGTTGAGGCGCTTGACCTTACTCATCATGCTCTACCAGATCGGCCAGGGATTTTAGATCAAGGCGGTTATCAACAATTTCCAACGCCATACCCAACGCAGCAATCACCCGAAACACGGTATAGAAAGCGACGTTCTCACCTGCCTCAAGATCAATGATGGTTTTGCGACTGCACTTGGCCCTGTGCGCCAACAACGCCTGGCTGTAGCCCTTGGCTTTTCGTAGCTGACGTACGCGTTCGGCGAAAACGGCCGGATTGCTCAAGATCAAAATGTCACCCATACAGGACTTTTATCAGGTTAAAACCATTAAAGTCCGATATGAGTGACATTACAAGTGATCCATTCATATCAGCGCTGCCGCCAAACGCGCGCTCGACCACCAGCTCGACCCCACCGCAAACATCATGACGTACACTTTCGGCCCGAGGCCCTGTACGTCACCGAGCGCGTCAAATCATCCACAAAAAAAACCCGCCTCTCGGCGGGTCTCTTTTTAAAACAGTTTAACGCTCAGGCTCAGTTAACGTCCGCGTTCAACTCACCCTCCATGGCCAGGGTTGGTTTAAATCAGCTTTTCCAGGCCCGGCCGCTGATGCATCAGCGACACTCAAATCCTATCCACTGCGCTTCCGACGGGCAACTGACGCATATGTCGGAAACATCCGCTCAGACGCTTCGTCTGTAGGATTTAGCGTTTACACATGCAGCCTGTGGATTAAATGTCGCGTATACGCTACTTTAAGTCACAAATGTAACGGTAGCGGAACATGGATTATTCATTATTGGCCAGCCGTCTCGGCAACCAACTGCGCGAAAAGCGCCTTAATCGCGGCCTGACCCAAGCGCAGCTTGCGCTACTCGCAGGACTGACGCGGCACAAAGTCATCGCGGTAGAGAAAGGCGCGCTTTCAATTGGCATGATTGCTTATGCAAGGGTTCTGGGTGCGCTGGACTGCGAACTCACCGTTGTTCCAGCAGCGATGCCCACCCTCGAAGAGCTTGGGGATGTGTTCGAATGAAAACGACTTCCCTAAAGGTCAACACGCCCGAAGGGCACAGCGGCAAACTTTTCAACGATGCGAAGGATTTCACCTACCGCTATCACGAAGACGCACCGCCAGAAACAGCGATCAGCTTGACGATGCCTGTGCGCCATGAAGAGTTTCGTCGACAGGAGCTTCACCCGATTTTCCAAATGAACCTGCCCGAAGGTTATCTGCTTGAGCAACTGCGCAATCGGCTGGCCAAGACATTAAATGTGGATCCCATGGTGTTGCTGGCACTTTCCGGCAGCACTTCGCCGATCGGCAGGATTCAGGTACGTTCTGAAACGGTTGACGCGCTACTGGAAGAGCATCAATTTCCCGGGGAAAACCTTCAGGAGATTCTGACTTGGGACGGCACCGAGGACATCTGCGCTGATATTCTCGACCGCTATATTTTGCGCGCAGGCATTTCAGGCGTTCAGCCAAAGGTGTTGGTGCCGGAACGCCAGGAAGGCGGACAGCCGCGAGTGACCACTAAAACATCGGACCTGATCATCAAAAGCGGGCGAGACGAATTTCCCGGCCTGGTAATCAATGAATTCCTTTGCATGTCCATGGCGAAGGAAGCGGGAATTTCCGTTCCGCCCTTTTACCTTTCCAATAATGCCAAGCTGTTCGTCATGCGTCGCTTTGACCGGGACGACTTGCTCAATCCGATTGGCTTCGAAGACATGGCCGTGTTGATGGGGCTATCGGCCCATCAGAAATACAGCAAAAGTTATGCGGCAATCGCCAAGGCCATACGCGTGTTCTGCCCGCCTGAAAATCGCCGCTCATCCCTTGAACAACTGTTCGACAGCGTTGCCCTGAGCTGTATTGTCGGAAATGGTGATGCTCACCTGAAAAATTTCGGATTGCTCTACTCCAACCCTACACAACGCGATGCACGCCTGGCGCCGGCGTACGACATCGTCAACACAACCGCTTATATTCCGGAAGATGTTCTGGCATTGGATCTTGCAGGTAACAAATCAATGTTTGCCTCGCGACAAGGATTGCTTGAGTTTGCGCACACTTGTGAGATCGAGCAATCCGCGGAGCGAATTCAGCGATTGCTTGCCTCGGTTGAAGCGGTACTTGAACGTTATTCTGAATATCGGGAACAGGCGCCACATGTTTTCAATGCCATCGAGCAATCGGCAGCACCGTTCAATCTGTCCTTTGGATAAATCGTCAATCAATCCCCTTTTTGCTGGCCAAATAAATCCACCCCTTTTGCTGCGTCTCGCTGCTCCATCTTTTTCATTGCTCGCGCATACCTTATAAACTCTCGCTAGTCTCGAATGCGGTAACAAACTCCACACCATTCGCATCTCAAGGTGGAAACTTTTGGGTTTATCAAAATCCTTGAGCCATGGATCTTCAAAAAATTTATTAAAACACTGAACGCAAAAAAACCCGCCTCTCGGCGGGTTTCTTTTAAATCAGCTCAACACCCAGGCTCAGTTAACCTTCGCGTTCAACTCACCCTTCAGATACCGCTGGTACATCGCTTCCAGCGAGATCGGTTTGATCTTCGAAGCATTACCGGCAGTACCAAACGCTTCGTAACGAGCGATACACACATCACGCATTGCAGTCACGGTCGCGCCGAAGAATTTACGTGGATCGAATTCGCTCGGGTTGGTGGCCATCAGGCGACGCATCGCACCGGTGGAGGCAAGGCGCAGGTCGGTGTCGATGTTGACCTTGCGCACGCCGTGCTTGATGCCTTCGACGATCTCTTCAACCGGTACGCCGTAGGTTTCTTTGATGTCGCCGCCGTACTGGTTGATGATCGCCAGCCACTCTTGTGGCACCGAGGACGAACCGTGCATTACCAGGTGGGTGTTCGGAATGCGCTTGTGGATTTCCTTGATGCGGTCGATCGCCAGCACGTCGCCGGTCGGTGGCTTGGTGAACTTGTAGGCGCCGTGGCTGGTGCCGATGGCGATGGCCAGGGCGTCGACCTGGGTGCGCTTGACGAAGTCAGCGGCTTCTTCCGGGTCGGTCAGCATCTGACTGTGGTCCAGAACGCCTTCAGCGCCGATACCGTCTTCTTCACCGGCCATGCCGGTTTCCAGCGAACCCAGGCAGCCCAGCTCGCCTTCTACCGATACGCCGCAGGCGTGGGCCATGGCGACGGTTTGTTGGGTGACGCGGACGTTGTAGTCGTAATCGGTCGGGGTCTTGCCGTCTTCGCCGAGCGAGCCGTCCATCATCACCGAGCTGAAGCCCAGCTGGATCGAGCGCTGGCAGACGTCAGGGCTGGTGCCGTGGTCCTGGTGCATGCACACCGGAATGTGGGGGAATTCTTCGATCGCCGCCAGGATCAGGTGACGCAGGAATGGCGCGCCGGCGTATTTGCGGGCGCCGGCCGAAGCCTGGACGATCACCGGGGAGTCAGTCTTGTCAGCGGCTTCCATGATGGCGCGCATCTGCTCAAGGTTGTTGACGTTGAAGGCTGGAACGCCGTAGCCGAACTCGGCTGCGTGGTCCAGCATCTGGCGCATGCTGATAAGTGCCATTGTGTGTGTCTCTCCCGGTTGAGGGTCGTTGATCGTGCCAGCCTGCCGGAGCGGCGGCGGCTATTCAAGTTAATGCAGATCGGGGGTTGAGGCCCGGTCTGGTGATTCGATGAAGCAAAATCCTGAGAACTACACAGAACCCCTGTAGGAGTGAGCCTGCTCGCGATAGCTATCTTGCAGTCAATATTGCAGCGACTGTCATACCGCTATCGCGAGCAGGCTCACTCCTACAATGGGCCTGCGGTGTTGCAATTACTGCGTTTTGCAACCGCGGCCAATCAGGTCATTGGTGGCGACCCAGTACACCAGGCCTTCGTCACCCTTGACGTGGAACGCCAGCATGCCGTCGCTGTACAGCGTGCCCGAGGCGCCCGGCTCTTCTTTCAAGCGATAGACCTGATCGCCGCCGCCGAGGCGAACGTCGACTTCCTTCTGCCCGGCATCGGCGTAACGCCACAACACTTTGGCCTGGCTGTCGCAGGTCCAGGTCGTCCAGTTGTCCGCCGGAGCCGACGACTGAAACAGGTTCAATTGCGCGCAACCGCCCAACAATGCCAACGCCGCAACGGCGATCAAGCCTTTCATCCGTGTTCCTCGACTGACGACACACGCCGCCAGCCCTGAGTTAAAGAGTCAGACCCGTCAAGGACAACCATGTTCCTTGACCGGGGTTTGCGTCTCGTATTTGTCCAGGCCATCCGGCCCCGAGCGCTTGTTCAGCACCGGGTTGGTTTCGGCCTGCCAGTCGGCCTGGTAACAGCCTTTCTGCGCCTCACTCGGTGCAGGCGTGGCTTCGGCCTTCGGGTTACTCCCGCAGGCCGCCAGCGTACCGGTCAGCAACAACAGTGCTAACGACTTGACCATGTGAACACTCCTTTGCCTGGCCAAACGGGCGGCCTCAGGCCTTGGCCCGGCTTTCCAGGACTTCAACCGCTGGCAGCACCTTGCCCTCGACGAATTCGAGGAACGCGCCACCACCGGTGGAAATGTAGGAGATTTGCTCGGACACGCCATATTTATCGATGGCCGCCAGCGTATCGCCACCGCCGGCAATGGAAAACGCCGAGCTTTCGGCGATGGCCTGGGCCAGCACTTTGGTGCCGTTGCCGAACTGGTCGAATTCAAATACGCCGACCGGGCCGTTCCACAGAATAGTCTTCGACGATTTCAGCAGTTCGGCGAAATTGGCCGCGGTTTGCGGACCGATGTCCAGAATCATGTCGTCCGCCGCAACGTCGGCGATCAGCTTGACGGTGGCTTCGGCGCTTTCTGCAAATTCCTTGGCGACCACCACGTCAACCGGCAAAGGCACGCTGACTTTGGCCGCGATTTCACGCGCAGTGTCGAGCAGGTCCGGTTCGTACAGCGATTTGCCGACCGGATGACCGGCGGCAGCGAGGAAGGTGTTGGCGATGCCGCCGCCGACGATCAGTTGGTCGCAGATCTGGCTCAGGCTGTTCAGCACATCGAGTTTGGTCGACACCTTGGAACCGGCAACGATGGCCGCCATTGGCTTGGCCGGTGCGCCAAGGGCTTTGCCCAGCGCGTCCAGTTCAGCGGCCAGCAGCGGGCCAGCAGCGGCGATTTTTGCGAACTTGGCGACGCCGTGGGTCGAACCTTCGGCGCGGTGAGCGGTGCCGAAGGCGTCCATCACGAACACGTCGCACAGGGCCGCGTATTGCTGGGCCAGTTCGTCGGCGTTCTTTTTCTCGCCTTTGTTGAAGCGCACGTTTTCGAACAGCACGATGTCGCCGGCCTTGACGTCGACGCCGCCCAGGTAGTCGGCCACCAGCGGCACTTCGCGGCCCAGGGCCTTGCTCAGGTAGTCGGCGACAGGCTTGAGGCTGTTCTCGGCCGAGAACTCGCCTTCGGTCGGACGGCCAAGGTGCGAGCAAACCATCACGGCCGCACCTTTTTCCAACGCCAGCTTGATGGTCGGCAGCGAAGCCAGGATTCGCGCATCGCTGGTGACAACACCGTCCTTGACGGGGACGTTGAGGTCTTCGCGGATCAATACGCGCTTACCTTGCAGATCGAGGTCGGACATCTTCAACACGGTCATGGGTCGCACTTCCTACGGTTTTTTTGAAGTTGCTGTTTGCAGATAGTGGTCTGCAACGTCCAGCATTCGGTTGGCAAAACCCCATTCGTTGTCGAACCAGGCCAGGATGTTCACCAGCCGTGGGCCGGAAACGCGGGTCTGACTGGCATCGACGATGGCCGAATGTGGGTCATGATTAAAATCACAGCTGGCGTGCGGCAACTCGGTGTAGGCCAGCAGGCCTTTGAGCGGGCCGTGGCTAGCGGCTTCGCGCAGGATCCGGTTGACCTCGTTGGCATCCGTCGCCGTGGCGGTCTGCATCGTGATATCGAGGCAGGACACGTTGACGGTCGGCACGCGCACGGCTTTGGCCTGAATTCGCCCTGCAAGTTCCGGCAGCAGGCGCTCGATTCCGCGCGCCAGACCGGTGGACACCGGGATCACCGACTGAAACGCCGAACGGGTGCGGCGCAGGTCTTCGTGATGATAGGCGTCGATCACCGGTTGGTCATTCATCGCCGAATGGATGGTAGTGATCGATACGTAATCCAGGCCGATCGCCTTGTCCAGCAAGCGCAACAGCGGCACGCCGCAGTTGGTGGTGCAGGACGCGTTGGACACCAGCAGCTCGTCGCCGGTCAGGCAGTCCTGGTTGACGCCGTAGACAATGGTGGCGTCGACATCCGCTTCGCTGGCCATCGGCTGCGAGAACAGCACCCGTGGCGCGCCAGCATCGAGGAAGCGCTGGCCGTCTTCGCGGGTGTTATAGGCACCGGAACATTCGAGCACCAGATCGACGCCCAGCGACGCCCAATCGATGCCTTCGGGGGTGGCACTGCGCAAAACCTTCACGCAATCGCCATTGATATGCAGACAATCGCCCTCTACACGCACCTCGCCAGGGAAGCGACCGTGAGTGGAGTCGAAGCGTGTCAGGTATTCGATGCTGGCCATGTCGGCCAGATCATTGATCGCGACAATTTCAAACCCGGCCTTTTCGCCTCGCTCGAACAATGCCCGCAAGACGCAACGACCAATGCGGCCGTAGCCGTTGAGTGCAACTTTGTAGGGACGCGGTTGAGGCATGGGGTTCTCGATTACCGTGGTGAATCAGAAAGCTCTTTATTGCCTGAACCGACGCTATCGCGAGCAGGCTCACTCCTACATGGGACATAAACCCCTGTAGGAGTGAGCCTGCTCGCGATGGCGCCAGCCCAGACAACTCAGCTGTCAGACTTAGTCTTCCAGCAGCTCTTCAGCCTGACCCAGGATGTTTTCCAGGGTGAAGCCGAACTCTTCGAACAGTGCCGAAGCCGGCGCCGACTCACCGTAGGTGGTCATGCCGATCACGCGACCTTCCAGGCCCACGTACTTGAACCAGAAGTCGGCGTGGGCCGCTTCGATGGCGATACGTGCGCTGACCTGCAACGGCAGCACCGCCTGCTTGTATTCCGCATCCTGAGCATCGAACGCGCTGGTGCATGGCATCGACACCACGCGCACCTTGCGGCCCTGTTCGGTCAGTTTGTCGAAGGCCTGAACGGCCAGACCGACTTCCGAACCGGTGGCGATCAGGATCAGCTCAGGCTCGCCTGCGCAGTCCTTGAGTACGTAACCACCACGGCTGATGTTGGCAATCTGGCCGGCGTCACGTTCCTGGTGCTGCAGGTTCTGCCGCGAGAAGATCAGCGCCGACGGGCCGTCCTTGCGCTCCAGGGCGTTTTTCCAGGCCACCGCCGATTCCACGGCATCAGCAGGACGCCAGGTGTCGAGGTTTGGCGTGCTGCGCAGGCTGGTCAGTTGCTCGATCGGCTGGTGCGTCGGGCCGTCTTCGCCCAGACCGATGGAGTCGTGGGTGTAGACGTGAATCACGCGCTTCTTCATCAGTGCCGACATGCGCACCGCGTTGCGCGCGTATTCCATGAACATCAGGAAGGTCGCGCCGTAAGGCACCAGACCGCCGTGCAGGGCAACGCCGTTCATGATTGCGGTCATGCCGAACTCGCGCACGCCGTAATACATGTAGTTGCCGCTGGCGTCTTCAGCGTTGACGCCTTTACAGCCTTTCCACAGGGTCAGGTTGGAGCCGGCCAGGTCAGCCGAACCACCGAGCATTTCCGGCAGCAGCGGGCCGAAAGCATTGAGGGTGTTCTGGCTGGCTTTGCGGCTGGCGATGGTTTCGCCCTTGGCCGCGACTTCGGCGATGTAGGCCGAGGCTTTTTCCGAGAAGTCGGCCGGCAGTTCGCCGCTCAGGCGACGGATCAGCTCATTGGCTTCGGTCGGGAACGCTGCGGAGTAGGCAGCGAAACGCTGATCCCACTCGGCTTCAGCGGCGCGACCTTTATCCTTGGCATCCCACTCGGCATAGATCTCGGCCGGGATTTCGAACGGGCCATGGTTCCAGTTCAGCGCCTGGCGGGTCAGGGCGATTTCCGCGTCACCCAACGGGGCGCCGTGGCAATCTTCCTTGCCCTGCTTGTTCGGCGAGCCGAAACCGATGGTGGTCTTGCAGCAGATCAGCGTCGGCTGCGCGCTCTTGCGCGCGGTTTCGATGGCGGTCTTGATCTCTTCAGGATCGTGGCCGTCGACGTTGCGGATGACCTGCCAGTTGTAGGCTTCGAAACGCTTCGGCGTGTCATCGGTGAACCAGCCTTCGACTTCGCCGTCGATGGAAATGCCGTTGTCATCATAGAAGGCGATCAGCTTGCCCAGACCCAGCGTGCCGGCCAGGGAGGCGACTTCGTGGGAAATGCCTTCCATCATGCAGCCATCACCGAGGAACACGTAGGTGTGGTGATCAACGATGTTATGACCAGGACGGTTGAACTGCGCGCCCATGACTTTTTCCGCCAGCGCGAAACCGACGGCGTTGGCCAGCCCCTGACCCAGCGGGCCGGTGGTGGTTTCGACGCCCGGGGTGTAACCGAATTCCGGGTGGCCCGGGGTGCGGCTGTGCAACTGACGGAACTGCTTGAGGTCGTCGATCGACAGGTCGTAACCGGTCAGGTGCAGCAGCGAGTAGATCAACATTGAACCGTGACCGTTGGACAGCACGAAGCGGTCACGGTCGGCGAACGATGGGTTGCTCGGGTTGTGCTTGAGGTAGTCGCGCCAAAGCACTTCGGCGATATCTGCCATACCCATAGGGGCACCGGGATGGCCGCTGTTGGCTTTTTGCACGGCATCCATGCTGAGGGCACGAATGGCGTTGGCACGCTCACGACGGCTAGGCATCGCTGATCTCCTGGGTGTGAATAGATTGAAACGGAAAAAAGGAGGGCATTTTCCCTCACCCATGCGCCTCGGGGCAATGACAGATAGTCATCGGCAGGCGTTTTTCCCATGGTTGGCGACGGTTTCGACAGGTGAAACCTTTCCGCTACGGGTTTGTAGAGTTAACCATCTCGTGGGAAGTGCCATTTATCGAGCAATATCAAAACTTTTTGATATTGACCTTGCGATGCTTTCTCGCCGTCACTAGACTGCGGCCCTATGAATTTACGCGTGCCTTCCATTCGCCACGACGATTGCGACGAGCTGGCGGCCCTGTGCAAGGCCGGCGGCGATCCGCTGCGGCTGAATGTCTTGCGCGCGCTGGCCAACGATTCGTTTGGTGTATTGGAGCTGGCGCAGATTTTCGGCATTGGCCAGTCGGGCATGAGTCATCACCTTAAAGTGCTGGCGCAAGCCGACCTGGTAGCGACACGCCGTGAAGGCAACGCGATTTTTTACCGCCGCGCCCTGCCCCACACCGAATTGCTCGGCGGCAAATTGCATGCTGCATTGTTAGAAGAAGTCGACAATCTGGCTTTGCCGGATGACGTGCAATCACGGATCGAACAGGTCCATGGGCAACGTGCCGCCGCCAGTCAGGACTTTTTCGCCCGGGTTGCGGAGAAATTCCGTGCCCAGCAGGATTTGATCGCCGGTTTGCCGCAGTACCGCGATAGCGTGCTGGCCCTGCTCGACAAGCTGAATTTCAATGGTGCTGCCACGGCCATCGAAGTCGGCCCCGGTGACGGCGCTTTTCTGCCCGAACTGGCGCGCCGCTTCCACGCAGTGACGGCACTGGACAACAGCCCGGCGATGCTCGAACTGGCGCGTCAGGTCTGCGAACGTGAACAGCTGGCTAACGTCAGCCTGCAACTGGCCGATGCATTGAATGGCTCAAGCCTTCAGGCCGATTGCGTGGTGTTGAACATGGTGCTGCACCATTTCGCCGCCCCGGCCGATGCGCTCAGGCACATGGCCGACCTGCTGCAACCGGGCGGTAGCCTGCTCGTGACAGAGTTATGTAGCCACAACCAGAGTTGGGCCAGGGAGGCCTGCGGTGATCTTTGGTTGGGGTTTGAACAGGACGATCTGGCCCGTTGGGCCACCGCTGCGGGACTCGTTCCCGGGGAAAGCCTCTATGTAGGCTTACGTAATGGTTTCCAGATCCAGGTTCGCCACTTTCAGCGACCGGCTGGCGACACTCACCATCGGTAAATTCAGGAAAACATCGAGATGAGCGAATACTCCCTCTTCACCTCCGAGTCCGTGTCTGAAGGACATCCGGACAAAATCGCCGACCAGATTTCCGATGCGGTGCTGGACGCCATTATTGCCCAGGACAAACACGCCCGCGTGGCTGTGGAAACTCTGGTCAAGACCGGCGTAGCCATTGTTGCCGGTGAAGTGACCACCAGCGCCTGGGTCGACCTGGAGCAGATCGTTCGTGATGTGATCTGCGACATCGGTTACACCAGCTCCGAAGTTGGCTTCGACGGCGCGACCTGCGGCGTGATGAACATCATCGGCAAGCAGTCCCCTGACATCAACCAGGGCGTTGACCGTGCCAAGCCTGAAGATCAGGGCGCCGGCGACCAGGGCCTGATGTTCGGCTACGCCAGCAACGAAACCGACGTGCTGATGCCAGCGCCGATCACCTTCTCGCATCAACTGGTGCAGCGCCAGGCCGAAGCGCGCAAGTCGGGCCTGCTGCCTTGGCTGCGTCCGGACGCCAAGTCGCAAGTGACCTGCCGTTACGAAGGCGGCAAGGTGGTCGGTATCGACGCCGTGGTTCTGTCGACCCAGCACAACCCTGAAGTGTCGTACAAAGACCTGCGCGAAGGCGTGATGGAGCTGATCGTCAAGCACGTACTGCCTGCCGAACTGCTGAGCAAAGACACCCAGTTCCACATCAACCCGACCGGCCAGTTCATCATTGGCGGTCCGGTAGGCGACTGCGGCCTGACCGGTCGCAAGATCATCGTCGACAGCTACGGCGGCATGGCCCGTCACGGCGGCGGCGCGTTCTCCGGCAAGGATCCATCGAAGGTCGACCGTTCGGCTGCCTACGCTGGCCGTTACGTTGCCAAGAACATCGTCGCGGCCGGCCTGGCCGAGCGCTGCGAGATTCAGGTTTCCTACGCGATCGGTGTGGCCCAGCCTACCTCGATCTCGCTGAACACCTTCGGCACCGGCAAGATCAGCGATGACAAGATCATCAAACTGGTGCGTGAAGTGTTCGACCTGCGTCCTTACGCAATCACCACCATGCTCGACCTGCTGCACCCGATGTACCAGGAAACCGCAGCCTACGGCCACTTCGGCCGCGCGCCGCAGACCAAGACCGTTGGCGAAGACACCTTCACCACGTTCACCTGGGAAAAAACCGACCGCGCCGACGCCCTGCGTTCTGCCGCTGGCCTGTAATTCCCTGGCTGCGTAAAAGCCCCGCACGGTTCGCGCCGTGCGGGGCTTTTTCATGCCTGAATATCACGCCGGCCTCCTGTGGGAGCGAGCCTGCTCGCGAAGGGGCCCGCACTCGCGACATCAATTCAGCAACCCGGAAACACCTCGAAAAACACCCACACACCGCATCGCAAATCCTCACCTACCCTTCAAACATTCCCCCTGAGCAAGGACGCTCACAATGCTCTTCACGCTGCGCTTGTTATTGGTTTTCCTGCTGGCACACATCGCGCTCGCCGCCCACGCCAACTGCCCCAACTGGCCCCGCCCCCAAGCCCAACGCGAAATCATCACCCTGCAAAACCAGATCGACCAATGGAACGACGCCTATCACCGCGAAGGCCGCTCACTGGTCGCCGACGACCTTTACGACCAGGCCCTGTCGCGGCTGAGCGAATGGCGCAACTGCTTCCAACAACCCTCATCACAGCAGCCTTTGCGCTCGGCGTCAGGCTCGGTTGTACACCCGACCCCGCACACTGGCCTGGATAAACTCCATAAAGGCGAGGAGGTGGATCGCTGGCTGCGTGATCGCCGAGACGTCTGGGTGCAACCCAAAGTCGACGGCGTTGCCATCACGTTGATCTATCGCCAGGGAGTATTGAAGCAGGCCATCAGTCGCGGTGACGGTGTCAGCGGCCAGGACTGGACCCCCTCCGCGCACAAAATCGCTGCCATTCCACCACGGCTGACTCAGCCACAAGACCTGCTGGTGCAGGGCGAGCTCTACTGGCGACTGAACGACCATGTGCAAGCGCAATCGGGCAGCGTCAATGCCCGCGCGACGGTCGCAGGTCTGATGGGGCGAAAATCCCTCGCGGCCGAAGACGCCGCCGGGATCGGCCTGTTCGTCTGGGACTGGCCGCAGGGCCCTTCAAATCTGCCTGAGCGATTGTCCGCACTGACGGCGCTGGGGTTCGCCACGACCGAGCCGTACACCCATCCGATCCGCGAGTTTGCCGATGCGCAAAAATGGCGCGAGCACTGGTATCGCTCACCGTTGCCGTTTGCCAGTGACGGTGTGGTGCTGCGCCAGAATCAGCGCCCGCCCGCCGAACGCTGGCAGGCACGCGCACCGTACTGGGCGATCGCCTGGAAATATCCATTTGCCCAGGCGCTGGCTGAAGTGCGCAAGGTGCACTTCAAGGTCGGTCGCACCGGACGTATCACCCCGGTGCTGGAGCTTGTGCCGGTCAAGCTGGACGACCGTGAAATCAGACGAGTCAGCGTCAGCTCGCTCAAACGCTGGCTGGCACTCGACGCGCGTCCTGGCGATCAGGTGGCAATCAGCCTGGCCGGCCTGACCATCCCGCGACTCGACAGCGTGGTGCTGCGCGCCAGCGAGCGAGCCGATCTCTTCGTCCCCGGCGCCAGCGACTACCACGCCTTGAGCTGCTGGCAACCGACGCCCGGATGTGAGATCCAGTTTATCGCGCGCCTGACCTGGCTCAGTGGCAAGCAGGGCCTGGCCATGCCGCATGTCGGGCGCGGCACCTGGGAGAAACTTCTCGAAACAGGCCGTCTGAACAACCTGCTGGATTGGTTGACCCTCGATGCGCCAGAGCTTGCTAACATTGCCGGCTTCGGCGAGCGCAGCAGCGCGCGCCTGATGCACAGTTTTCATAGCGCCCGGCAACAGCCGTTCGCTCAATGGTTGAAAGCGCTGGGCCTGCCACCAACCGGGCAGGCCCGACTCCCCGATTCGTGGCAGGCGCTGGTACAACGTGACACCGAACAATGGCAGGCAGAAGCCGGCATCGGCCCGGGGCGCGCGGCGCAATTGCGTGCATTCCTGCGCGATCCGCAGGTGCTGGCCTTGAGCGAAACCTTACACGCCGCCGGAATCGACGGTTTCTGAACATGCACGCCCGGCACGCCGGGAACCCACGGCGGACAAGGCGCTCCAACTGCGCAGTGCCTGACCAGCCGATTGCCTTTGCACATGGAGCTATTATGAAATTTCTCACACCGCTCGCCCTGCTGACCCTTTGCGGCGTAATGGCCGCCCCGGTAATGGCGGAAGAAGACGGCCCGGGCCTGACCGGCTGCGCGGCCAAGAAGCAGGGCATCATCAATCAGATCGAACAGGCCAAGTCGCGCGGCAACCTGGAGCAGCAGGCAGGCCTGGAAACCGCGCTGCGTGAAGTGACCGAGCACTGCACCGACGCCGGTCTGAAGAAAGAACGCGAAAACAAAGTGCTTGAGGCCAAGCATGAGGTGAGCCAGCGTCAGGCCGATCTCGACAAAGCCATGAAGAAAGGCGATCCGGAGAAGATCAACAAGCGCAAGGAGAAGCTGGCCGAGTCGCGCAAGGAACTGCAGGAAGCGCTGGACCAGATCGACAAGTAATGGCGGGGCCCCTGTGGCAAGGGGGGCTTGCTCCCGCTCGGCGGCGCCCTGTGGCGAGGGAGCTTGCTCCCGCTCGGCGGCGCAGCCGTCGTAACCCCGTCTCGACCGGTCGCAACTGAAAAAACTCGGTCGAATGGTTCAGGGCTGCTTCGCAACCCAGCGGGAGCAAGCTCCCTCGCCACATTGTTACTCACCAGCCCTCAGATTAGTGATCGCGAAACTGTTTATGGCAAGCACTGCAGGCATCTTCAACTTTCTGCACCGCCGGTCCAAGGTTGCTGGCCTTGTACGGTTGAACCTGACTGGCGAGCACCAATTCGCCAGTGGCCGCCTCAAGAGCGCGGGCCATTTGCTGAAACTGTGCCTGCTTGCGCCAGACATCGTCGGTGGCACTGGTGTGGCCTTCCTCACGCACCTGCGGGAAATGCTGCCACGGCTCATGGGACAACGTGTCGAGCTTGACCGCGCCTTCGGCAAATTTCGGCCCGTCGAACGGGATGCGTCCGCGCAACATGCCACCCAGCTCTTCGCTGGTCTTGAGCATCTGTTTGAAGATGGCCTTGCGCTGGCCCAGCGGGGAGTTCGGATCGACACCGCCACAGGCGGACAAGCTCAGGCAGGCCAGCAATACAACAGCAATTCTATTAAGCGTCATGGTGGCTTCAGGTCACGGAAATCGGCGGCCAGTATCCTCGCGTCACCGCCAAACACCAATAGCCCTATTAAAAATACGGGTTGCCGGAGCGCAGGGAGCACTCGGGTAACCGGCACAGGAATCACTCCATGAACAGCCGTCTCAAGGCCTGGCGTCATCCGCTGATCGCCACCCTTCCCCTGCTGGCGGTTCTCGCCGGCTGCACCGGCGGCGACAGCGCCAAGCCGACAACCCATGCGCTGGCCACCTATTCCAGTGCAACGTGGGAAGCCCTGCCGACGGTATCCGACAACGACCTGGTTGCCGGTTTCGGCTCATGGCGCAGCGCATGCACGCGCCTCAAAGCCGATGCGGTCTGGGGCCCGACCTGCGCCGCAGCGGTCAATGTGCCGCAGGATGCCGAAGAAATTCGCGCATTCCTCAAGCAAAACCTCGATGTCTACGGCCTGCGTGCCGAGCACGACAACCCCAATGGCCTGATCACCGGCTACTACGAACCGGTCTACCCCGGCAGCCTGACGCCAACCGAGACGGCGAACGTGCCGGTGTACGGCGTGCCCGAAGACATGATCATCGTCTCGCTGGACAGCATTTACCCGGAGCTGAAGGGCAAGCGGCTGCGCGGACGCCTCGAAGGACGCGTACTCAAGCCTTACGACGATGCGGCGACCATCGAATCCAAAGGCGTGAACGCGCCGGTGGTGGCTTACCTGACCGACCCGATGAATCTGCAATTTTTGCAAATCCAGGGTTCCGGCCGGATCCAGACAGAGGATGGCAAACAGCTGCGCATCGCCTACGCCGACCAGAACGGCCACCCGTACCGGCCGATCGGCCGCTGGCTGGTCGAGCAAGGCGAGCTGAAGAAAGAAGACGTGACCATGAGCGCCATCAGCAATTGGGCCAAGGCCAACCCTTCGCGTATTCCGGAACTGCTGGGCAGCAACCCGAGCTATGTGTTCTTCACCCGCAACCCGGACAGCAACGAAGGGCCGCGCGGCTCGCTGAACGTGCCGTTGACCGCAGGCTACAGCGCGGCGGTGGATCGCAAAGTGATTCCGTTGGGCAGCCTGTTGTGGCTGTCGACCACGCGTCCCGACGGCACGCCGCTGGTGCGTCCGGTCGCGGCACAGGACACTGGCGGCGCGATTGCCGGCGAAGTCCGTGCGGATCTGTTCTGGGGCACCGGTGATGCGGCCGGGCAACTGGCCGGGGATATGAAACAACAAGGCCAGATCTGGATGCTCTGGCCTAAAGGCGCGGCGCTGCCGCAAGTGCCACAAGTCGCGGATACAGAGAAGAAGTAAACCGCTGGGTCTGCAGAGGCAATCAAACAGCTATCGCGAGCAGGCTCACTCCTACATTTGGAATGCGTACCCCTGTAGGAGTGAGCCTGCTCGCGATGAGGCCATCAGCAACACCCATTAATAATCACATAGACACAAAAAAGAACGAAGCAATCAACCCCATCCCCACAAACCATACCAGCGACCGCAGAATCGCCCAATCCGCCAGGTAGCAGATGACGTACAGCAGGCGACTGGTGATAAACAGCACCGCCAGCACATTCACCGTCACCAGCTGTGCCGTCCCCACCAGATGCGCAACGATCACCGCCACGGCAAACGCCGGAATCACTTCAAAACTGTTCAATTGCGCCGCATGTGCCCGCCGCGCCAGACCGTTGAGACTCTCCATAAAGTCCCGCGGGTCATGATTGTCACTTAACCGGTAGCCACCCACGGCCTTGGCTATGCCTGTGCAGACATAGGGCAGAAAAATCGCGATCAACACACACCATAGAGCCACCGTCATAACGCCGTCCTTTTTTCGAGTTATAAAATTCGCGAGCGGTCAGAACTTCATCACCAGCATGCCGATCAGCACCAGCCCACAGGCTAAGAGCCGCGGTCGGCCAAAAGGTTCTTTGAGGTAGCGCATTCCGAACAGCACCACCAGAATCACACTGATTTCGCGCAACGCTGCTGCTTCGGCGATCGACCCCAACTGCATCGCCCACAGCACCAGAGCGTAGCTGAACAACACGCAAAACCCGACCGCCAGACCAAGCTTCCATTGCTCGCGCCAGAACTGCAGGAACGCCGGGCGCCGTGCAACCCACGCCAGCAGCGGAAACGGCCAGGCGCTGAGCAGCGTGACCCAGACCAGATAATCGAGCGGGTGCGACCAGCGCCGCAGCGCCTGCCCATCAATGTAGGTGTAACAGCCGATGCACAAACCGATCAGCGCCACCACCGGCAGCATCGACCACGGCAAGCGCCCGCCGCCGCCACCCTGCCACAGCAGACAGACCATACCGAACGGGATCAGCATGATTCCGAAGATCTGCTGGGTGGTCAGCACCTCACCGGCGAAGATCAGGGTCAACGCCAGCACCACCAAAGGCGACAGCCCGCGCATCAGTGGATAGACGAGGCCGAGATCGCCCACGCGATAAGCCTGTATCAACAGATAACGATACAGTAGCTCGAACGCCGCTGAAGCGAGAATCCAAGGCCAGATCTCAACGGGCGGCAGATTCACAAAGGGCAGCGCGAGGGCGACAAACAGCAGCGCCACGGTGTCCATGCACGCCACCACCAGCAACCGTTCGGCGCTGAACTTGATCAGGGTATTCCACGCCGCATGCAGCAGCGCCGCCACCAACACCAGAGCTGTCGCCAGCACAATTGACCCCTTTATTTTTATTAACCCCGTAGGGCCATCCAGAAAAATCCGAAAAAACGATTAGTCAGATTATTGATTCGCGATGTGTCAGCAGCTGTTTATACTGCAAGCAACCACGCCGCACTCAGCTACACACCGAAAAATTCCAATAAAAGCTGCCTGCTCCCGCTCCCCCACGAACGGTCGCTGGCACGCGTATGCCTGATCAAAGCGTCAAGACTACCGACAGAGACCTTGCGCATGCCACTCGCCTTGCTTGCCCTTGCTGTTGCCGCGTTCGGCATCGGCACCACTGAATTCGTCATCATGGGCCTGCTGCCCGATGTCGCCCGCGACCTCGCGGTGAGCATTCCGCACGCCGGCCTGCTGATCACCGGTTACGCCCTGGGCGTGGTGTTCGGTGCGCCCATCCTGGCGATCGGCACGGCCAACATGCCGCGCAAGGCAACGCTGCTGGGCATGACGCTGATGTTCATCCTCGGCAACGTGCTGTGTGCGCTGGCACCGAACTACGCCACGTTGATGGCCGCGCGCGTGGTCACCGCGTTGTGTCATGGCGCGTTTTTCGGCATAGGCTCGGTGGTTGCCGCCGGACTGGTCGCGCCGAACAAACGCGCCCAGGCGATTGCCATGATGTTCACCGGCCTGACCCTGGCGAATGTGCTCGGCGTGCCGCTGGGCACTGCACTGGGCCAATACGCCGGTTGGCGTTCAACCTTCTGGGCAGTGTCGGTGATCGGCATCATCGCCGCGCTCGCGCAATGGCTGTGGCTGCCGAAGCACATCGCCATGGACAAAGCCAACCTCGCCAGCGAGTTCAAGGTACTGGGCAAAGCCAACGTGCTGCTGGCGCTGGGCATGAGCGTGCTGGCCTCGACCAGCCTGTTCAGCGTGTTCACCTACATCGCGCCGATCCTGCAGGACATCACCGGCGTCAGCCCCCACGGCGTGACCGTGATGCTGCTGTTGTTCGGCGTTGGCCTGACCGCTGGCAGCATGCTCGGCGGGCGTTTGGCCGATAGCCGTTTGTTGCCGTCGCTGGTCGGGGTGGCCTTGGCGGTGGTGGTGATTCTCGCGGCCTTCAGTCAGACCAGCCGCGCGGTAGTTCCGGCCGCAATCACCTTGGTGCTGTGGGGGATTTTCGCGTTTGCGCTGTGCCCGATTCTGCAGCTACTGATCATCGATCAGGCCCATGAAGCGCCGAATCTGGGTTCGACGCTGAACCAGAGCGCGTTCAACCTCGGCAACGCGGCGGGCGCATGGATTGGCGGCCTGGTCGTGGCCAGCGGCGCGGATCTGGCAGACCTGCCGTGGACCGGGGCGCTGGTCGGGGTGCTGACTGTGCTGACGGCACTGCTGTTCATTTACCTGCAACGTCGGCGAGCGACTGCGGTCAATGTGTCCGACTGAGACCTCTGCAACCACCCACCTGTGGCGAGGGGATTTATCCCCGTTGGGCTGCGCAGCAGCCCCAAAACCACTCAATCGGGTCTTGTCAGGAATAACCGATAAACCGGGTTGCGACGGCTTCGCCGCCGAGCGGGGATAAATCCCCTCGCCACAATGAACTGTGTTGTATCCCCTGCCGCTGTTGGCCCATCCAACCCCTGCGACCAGACTCCGGTCGCGCTTCATTCACCCTCCATCCAAAGGACCCCGGATGCTTGAACTTGTCGCCGCTTTCATCTGCCTCACCACCCTGTTGACCTTCGTCAACTTCCGCTTCATCGGCCTGCCGCCGACCATCGGCGTGATGGTCACCGCGCTGCTGTTCTCGCTGATTCTGCAAGGCCTCAGCGTGCTCGGCTTTCCCGGCCTCGAAGAGCGCGTGCAACAACTGATCGGCCAGATCGACTTCGGCGATCTGCTGATGAACTGGATGCTGTCGTTCCTGCTGTTCGCCGGCGCCCTGCACGTCAACCTGAACGACCTGCGCAGCTACCGCTGGCCCATCGGCCTGCTGGCCACGTTCGGCGTACTGATCGCAACCGTGGTGATCGGCAGCCTGGCCTTCTACATCTTTGCTCTGTTCGGCTGGCACGTGAGCTTCCTCTACTGCCTGCTGTTCGGCGCGCTGATTTCGCCGACTGACCCGATTGCGGTACTCGGCGTGTTGCGTACCGCCAACGCGTCAAAACCGCTGAAGACCACCATCGTCGGCGAGTCGCTGTTCAACGATGGCACTGCGGTCGTGGTGTTCACCGTGCTGTTGGGTATCGCGCAACTGGGCGAAACGCCGACCGTCAGCGCCACGGCCATGCTGTTTGTGCACGAAGCGATTGGCGGTGTGCTGTTCGGCGGGCTGATCGGCTATCTGGTCTATCGGATGATCAAAAGCGTCGAGCAACACCAGATCACCGTCATGTTGACCCTGGCCCTGGTGATTGGTGGCTCGGCGATGTCCACAGAGCTGCACGTCTCGGCGCCAATCGCGATGGTGGTTGCCGGTCTGATCATCGGCAACCTGGGGCGCAATCTGGCGATGAACGACATGACCCGTCGCTACCTCGACGGTTTCTGGGAGTTGCTCGATGACATGCTCAACGCCTTGCTGTTTGCGCTGATCGGCATGGAGTTGTTGCTGCTGCCGTTCAACTGGCTGCACATGGCCGCGGCAGGTTTGCTCGCGGTGGCGATTCTGCTGTCGCGCCTGCTCACCGTAGCGCCGGCAATCCTCTTGCTGCGCCGCTGGCGCTCAGTGCCGGCCGGCACTATCCGCATCCTGACCTGGGGCGGTTTGCGTGGCGGCGTCTCGGTCGCGCTGGCCCTGTCGCTGCCATTGGGGACCGAGCGCGACCTGCTGCTGAGCATTACCTACATCGTCGTGCTGTCGTCGATTCTGGTTCAGGGCCTGACGATTGGCCGAGTCGTACGCCGGGTGACCCAGCCGACCTGAGTGAGCGCGGCGGCGCTAGCCGCTGCACAGCAACTCAAGCAGATACCGCATCGCCACAGGGCGGTGCGGCGTCGAACCCTGCAGCACTACCAGATCCCGCGCATAGCGCGGGTTATCGACCGGCAGCACTTGCACGCCGTCCAGGTTCATCCCGGCCCACTGCGGCACCAGCGAAACGCCCATTCCCTGAGCGACGAGCATGACGATGGTCTCCAGCGCATCCAGCTCACACAGAAGCGTCGGTTCAAGCGATTGTTCATCAAGGAAGCGCTGTGCAATCTGTCCACCCCAGGAGCGTGCGTCATAACGAATGAACGGCTCCTCGCGCAACAAACTCACCAGCGACGGCTCGCTGAGACTGGCCGGAGCGATGAGGATCAGCGGCTCGGCCTTGAGCAGCTTCAGTGCGAGCGCTTTGGGCGGTGGAAACGGTGGCCGGACCAGAATTGCCGCATCCAGCTCACCACTCAGCACCTTTTCATAGAGGCTTTTTGAATCACCCGGGGTGATCTTCAGCTTCAACTCCGGTGCCGTCTGCGCCAGACGCTCGATCACGCCGGGCAACACACCGGTCAGCGCCGTCGATATCGCCCCGATCTTCACTTCACCCGACAGCCCGTCACGACTCAGATCGTGATGCAACGCCTGCGCCTGCTCAACGATTGCGCGGATTTTCGGCATCAGCAGCAGGCACTGATCCGATGGCCGCGCGGTATGCGCCGTTCGTAACAGCAAGGCGCACCCCAGCGTTCGTTCCAGCGCCTGGACACGCTGACTGATCGCCGCTGCCGTGCGGTTTTCCCGGCGCGCAGCTGCCGCAATCGAACCGGTCTCGACCACCGCAATCAGGCTTTGCAGAAAGCGTACATCCATAAGTTTTCCTTTCGCTCAGAACAAGGCGAAGCCGTTTTGCCGCGCCGCGCGGCCTGTTTACCCTGAGCGCTCCTTCACTCGGGGATCTCCCATGAACAGACCCTTTCACGCTGCATACCATGTTTGCGACCTGGAACAGACGCGGATTTTTTATCGAGATGTGTTGGGTTGCACCGAAGGGCGCAGCACCGACACCTGGATCGACTTCGATTTTTTCGGCAACCAGTTATCCCTGCACCTGGGCACGCCCTTCGCCACGACTCGCACCGGTCAGGTCGGCGAACACAAGGTGCTGATGCCGCACATCGGCGTGGTATTGCCACTTGAGCAATGGCTGGTACTGGCCGAGCGCCTGACCCACCTCGGCACCCGATTCGAGATCCCGCCCGTGGTGCGCTTTGCCGGCGAACCCGGCGAGCAGCGCACGATGTTTTTCCTCGACCCCAGTGGCAATCCGATCGAAGTCAAAGGCTTCAAAGACTTCAGCAACCTCTTCGCACACTGATTCCACCCCAACAAACACAACAACAAAGGGGCACACCATGCGCAACAGAAAACCCACCAGCCTTGTCACCCGGATCATGCTCGGCCTCGCAGCCGGGGTCATCGTCGGCCTCCTGCTTAACCAGTTTCCCGAACACAAGACGTGGTTCATCGACAACTTGCTGCAGCCGGCGGGCGACTTGTTTATCCGCCTGATGAAAATGATCGTCGTGCCGCTGGTCTTTGCCTGCATGGTCGTCGGTATCGCAGGCGCGGGCAGCACCCGGGCGCTGGGGCGCGTCGGGATAAAGACACTGGTGTATTTCTTCACCGTCACCAGCATTGCCATCGTCTTCGGTTTGATCGTCGGCAACGTCTTCCAGCCCGGCGCCGGCGCAGACTTCAGCAGCACCCTGCAAACACCGGTGACCGGCCTCGCCGCGACGGGCGAGACGCAGAACCTTGGCCGCACTCTGGTCAACATTGTTCCGGACAACATCGTTCTGGCCATGTCTCAGGGCAAGCTGCTGTCGGTACTGTTCTTCGCCATCCTGTTCGGCTGCGCCCTGTCGATGCTGCCCGAACAGCAGAAAGCACCGTTGATTGCGGTGATACAGGCGATCTCGGACACCATGTTCAAGGTCACGCATCTGGTCATGCACTATTCGCCGATCGGTATCTTCGGCCTGATCGGGGTCACCGTGGCGAGTTTCGGCCTCAGCGCATTGCTGCCGCTGGCCAAGTTGATCGGTATCACGTACGTGGCGGTACTGCTGTTCGCGTTTTGCGTGCTGGGGCTGGTGGCGCGAATAGCCGGCATCCGTTTTTTCCACCTGATCAAGGCCATCCGCAGTGAACTGATACTGGCCTACAGCAGCGCCGCGTCGGCCACGGTGATGCCGCAACTGATCGAGAAAATGGAGCGCTATGGCGCACCGCGCCCTATCACCAGCATGGTCATCCCCCTGGGTTACTCATTCAATCTGGATGGCGCGTCATTGTTCGCCGGTCTGGGCACCTTGTTCATCGCCCAGGCCTACGGCATCGACCTGAGCCTGTCCGACCAGGCGATGCTGGTGCTGATCATGGTGCTGACCTCCAAAGGCGCGGCCGGCGTGCCTGGCTTCATGTTCATCATCCTGACAGCAACGTTGACAGCGGCCGGGTTGCCCGTGGAAGGCGTGGCAATCATCGCCGGCGTCTATCGCTTGATGGACATGCCAGTCACGGCGCTCAACGTGCTGGGCAACGCGCTGGCGCCTCTGGTCATCGCTCGCTGGGAAGGCCAGCTCAAGGCGCCTGAAAGCGAACCCGCCCAGGCGCCAGCCGCCCAGACGTTCAAGGCCTGACGCTTTTTTCAGGTGAAGCGGATTTCGCGCGCAACGGAGCCGAGCCTGTTTGATCAGGGCTCGGTTTATCCGCCTTCGGCGCACCGCTCTCACTGCGAATCTGTGCATGGCTGATCAACGCGAAAATGAAACTGCCGCCGATGATATTCCCGGCCAATGTCGGTCCAGCAAATACCGCCCAGAAATCACCCCAAGGCAGTTCACCGGCAAAGACCAGATATGACACTTCTGCCGAGCCGACCACGATATGGGTGAAGTCGCCGAGCGCCATGAAATAGGTGATGAGGATGATGATCCACATCTTCGCGCTCTCCATGGACGGAATCATCCAGACCATGGTGGCGATCATCCAGCCGGAGACGATGCCCTTGGCGAACATCTGCCCGGCGCTGTGCTCCATCACCTTGCGGCCGATTTCCAGGAAAGCGTGGTCGGTCTTGCTGTCGAAGATCGGCAACTCAAGCATCACGTAAGCCACCAGAATCGTGCCGCACAGGTTGCCGAGCAACACCACCGTCCAGAGGCGAATCAGCCGTGCGAAATTGAGCAGGGTCGGCTTGGTCATGACCGGCAGTACGGCGGTCAGGGTGTTTTCGGTAAACAATTGCTGGCGAGCGAGAATCACCGCAAGAAAGCCTGCGCAGTAGCCGAAACTGGCGATCACCTTGAACTCGTCACCGTCGGGCAGGCGCGAGTTGAGCAGGCCCATCCCCATCAGCGACAGGCCCATGGTCAGGCCGGCCGCGAGCGCCGACCACCACAGCGCAGCAATGCTGCGCTCCAGTTCCTGATCGCCCTGGGCACGAATGATTTCATGCAGAACCGCCGCGCGTGGCGGCTGGTTTTTCTCGATTTCTTTCTTTTCCTGGGTCGACAGGTCTGGGGTCTTGCCGTCAGTGGGGGTGGTCATGGCGTAGGAAACCGTGGGGGACGATTTAGCTACGACCGTTGCGCTTCATGGCTGTTCAGTGGTCAGATAAAGATTCGGTGGCTGCACAACCGCATTCGCGAGCAAGCCCGCTCCCACAAGGGAACGCATTCCAAATGTGGGAGCGGGCTTGCTCGCGAAGGGCGCGCCGCCAATGTCACTTGGTAACGAGTTCATCTTCCTGAAACTGGTCTTTCACATATCTGATCTCGGTCCGCCCGTGCGGCGCCGGCAGGCCGTCCTCACCCAGGTTGACGAACACCATCTTCTCGACCGTGAGGATGCTCTTGCGGGTGATCTTGTTGCGCACTTCGCAGGTCAGGGTGATCGAGGTGCGGCCGAATTCGGTGGCGGTGATGCCCAGTTCGATGATGTCGCCCTGGCGCGAGGCGCTGACGAAGTTGATTTCCGAGATGTATTTGGTCACCACGCGCTGATTGCCCAACTGGACGATGGCGTAGATCGCCGCTTCTTCGTCGATCCAGCGCAGCAGGCTACCGCCGAACAAGGTGCCGTTGGGGTTGAGGTCTTCGGGTTTTACCCATTTGCGGGTGTGGAAATTCATGTTCACTCCTGAGCGCTTGCCGAAAGATGCGCCCATCTTGGCAGACTGACCAGTCAGGCTCCAGGCCGCTGCGACTATGGTCGCCATTGGCGATCTTCATCTGGCCGACAGAAACCCTTTGGAAGATCAGCCCGGACGGCTATAATCGCTTCCGTTTCAAAAACGGTAATGATCGCTTGCTACCGTTTTCCCGCCACCTGTCCGAGGGGCGCTGCAGCAGGTTCGACCTGTCAGGCTCGGATGGGGCGTTGACTGGCTCACGCCGGACACTAAACGCACAACGGCGCCCATTCGCATACATTACGAATGGAGGCTCTTCATGAGCGCTGTCAACACGCCTGCCGATTTTACCGATTACAAAGTTGCCGACATGTCCCTCGCAGCCTGGGGCCGTCGCGAAACCATCATCGCCGAATCGGAAATGCCTGCCCTGATGGGTCTGCGCCGCAAGTACGCTTCCGAGCAGCCGCTCAAAGGCGCGAAAATCCTCGGCTGCATCCACATGACCATTCAGACCGCCGTGCTGATCGAAACCCTGGTTGCCCTGGGTGCCGAAGTACGCTGGTCGTCGTGCAACATTTTCTCCACTCAGGACCAGGCCGCTGCCGCTATCGCTGCTGCCGGCATCCCGGTATTCGCCTGGAAAGGCGAGACTGAAGAAGAGTACGAGTGGTGCCTGGAGCAGACCATCCTCAAGGATGGCCAGCCATGGGACGCCAACATGATCCTCGACGACGGCGGCGACCTGACCGAGCTGCTGCACAAGAAATACCCGCAGGTGCTGGACCGCGTTCACGGCGTGACCGAAGAAACCACCACCGGCGTGCACCGCCTGCTGGACATGCTGGCCAAGGGCGAGCTGAAAATCCCGGCCATCAACGTCAACGACTCGGTGACCAAGTCCAAGAACGACAACAAGTACGGCTGCCGTCACAGCCTGAACGATGCGATCAAGCGCGGTACCGACCACCTGCTGTCCGGCAAGCAAGCGCTGGTCATCGGTTACGGTGACGTGGGCAAGGGTTCGGCGCAGTCCCTGCGTCAGGAAGGCATGATCGTTAAAGTCTCCGAAGTCGACCCGATCTGCGCCATGCAGGCCTGCATGGACGGTTTCGAACTGGTTTCGCCGTTCATCGACGGTATCAACGACGGTTCCGAAGCGAGCATCGACAAAGCGCTGCTGGGCAAGATCGACCTGATCGTGACCACCACCGGTAACGTCAATGTTTGCGATGCGAACATGCTCAAAGCCCTGAAGAAGCGCGCCGTGGTCTGCAACATCGGTCACTTCGACAACGAAATCGACACCGCTTTCATGCGCAAGAACTGGGCATGGGAAGAAGTGAAGCCACAGGTGCACAAGGTTCACCGCACCGGTGCCGGCAGCTTCGACCCACAGAACGACGACTACCTGATCCTGCTGGCCGAAGGCCGTCTGGTGAACCTGGGCAACGCCACCGGACACCCGAGCCGCATCATGGACGGTTCGTTCGCCAACCAGGTACTGGCGCAGATCTTCCTGTTCGGTCAGAAATACGCCGACCTGTCGCCAGCGCAGAAAGCCGAGCGCCTGACCGTTGAAGTACTGCCGAAGAAACTCGACGAAGAAGTGGCCCTGGAAATGGTTCGCGGCTTCGGCGGCGTGGTCACTCAACTGACCAAGCAACAGGCTGACTACATCGGCGTCACCGTCGAAGGCCCGTTCAAGCCGCACGCTTACCGCTACTGATTGACGCAGCGGCCTGCCTCCCCTGTGGGAGCGGGCTTGCTCGCGAAGGCGATCGTTCCTTCAACATCTCTGTTGACTGACCCTGCGCATTCGCGAGCAAGCCCGCTCCCACAGGTGCGATGCAAGCTTCAAAGGCTTTGTGCTCCAAAGGGTATGACCATGTCCCAAAACCGTCGCTACAGCTTCGAGTTCTTCCCGACCAAGACCGATGCTGGGCATGAAAAACTGCTTGCCACTGCCCGTCAGCTGGCCACTTACAACCCCGACTTCTTTTCCTGCACCTATGGCGCTGGTGGTTCGACCCGTGATCGCACCCTCAACACCGTGCTGCAACTGGAAAGCGAAGTCAAAGTACCGGCCGCACCGCACCTGTCGTGCGTCGGCGACAGCAAGGACGACCTGCGCGGGCTGCTGAACGAGTACAAGGCGGCCGGCATCAAACGCATCGTCGCCCTGCGCGGCGACCTGCCGTCCGGCATGGGCATGACCAGCGGTGAGCTGCGTCACGCCAATGAGCTGGTGGAATTCATTCGTGAAGAAACCGCCGATCACTTCCACATCGAAGTCGCCGCTTACCCGGAGATGCATCCGCAAGCGCGCAACTACGAAGACGATCTCGCCAACTTCGTGCGCAAGGCTCGCGCCGGCGCCGACAGCGCGATTACCCAGTACTTCTTCAACGCCGACAGCTATTTCTACTTCGTCGACCGTTTGCAGGCGCTGGGCGTGGACATTCCGGTAGTGCCGGGGATCATGCCGATCACCAACTACAGCAAACTCGCGCGCTTCTCCGATGCCTGCGGGGCGGAAATTCCGCGCTGGATCCGCAAGCAACTGGAAGCCTATGGCGATGACGCGCTCAGCATTCAGCGCTTTGGCGAGCAAGTCGTCACCGAGATGTGCGAACGCCTGTTGCAGGGCGGCGCACCGGGGCTGCATTTTTATTCCATGAACCAGGCCGAGCCTAGCCTGGCGATCTGGAAGAACCTGAAGTTGCCGCGTTGAAGCAGCTGTAAGCTACAAGCTACAAGCAAGGTCCAGAAATCGCAGCCTTCGGCGGCTCCTGCAGGGGTTGTCGTAGCTGTGATTTTTTGCGTTTGGAGCCGCGAAACAGAGCTTGTGCAGGCGCTTTCTGGCTCTTTGCGGGTTCTCGTCGTAATCTCCAGCCATGCCTTTGATCACGCAATTATTCGCCGTGCTGGTTTTTGCTTGCCTGAGCTTCGCCGCTCGAGGCGAGAAGCTGCGTATTGTCACCGAGCCGTGGGCGCCTTACGTGTACGAAGCGGATGGCCGCAGTCTCGGTCTGGATTACGAAACCACGGCCATCGTGTTCAAGCGCCTGGGCATAGACGTCGAATGGCAGTTCCTGCCGTGGAAACGTTGCCTGTCGATGCTTGAATCCGGTCAGGCCGACGGTGCGCTGGACATCTTTCACAGCGATGAGCGCGACGCCACCCTGCTCTACCCCAGCGAGCCGCTGTCGGACGTCGAGTTCGTGATGTTCTACGCCAATGAGCGCCCACACCCGTTCAACGCGCTCGAACAACTCAAAGGCCTGACCATCGGCACCTCGCCGGGCTATCTGTACAGTCCCGATTTCAGCCAGTCGGATCTGTTTACTCGCGAACCTGCACCGACCCATGAAGCCAATTTCGGCAAGCTGGTGCGTGGCCGCATCGATCTGTTGATCACTGACCGTCGCGTCGGTCAGCATTTGCTCGATCAGTTGGGTTTGCGCGCGCAAATCAGCGAAAACCCCACCGTCATCAGCCGTCAGAGCCAATTTCTGGCGGTTCGGCGCAATGCGGGCATGGACTTGCTGGTGCAGCGTTTCGGCGCCGAACTCAAGCGTTTCAAGCGTGAACCTGCCTACGCCGAGCTGAGCGCACGCTACGGAGCCGCACCTGCCGGCAGTGCGTCGACACGCTCTGCCACGGCCAACGGCAAAACCGTTGAGCAGCAGGAAAGCGGCGCGCGGTGATTGCTCTGTTATACTCCGGCGTTCCCGCCAGGCTCACGCCCGGACGCCCGGAACCGTAAAAGGCCTCACGACCCGCTACAGCGCAGCTTTGCAGCCCGCGCGAGCGCTCCTGACCTGCCTTCGGAACCGCAGCAGGACCGGACGGGATTGCGTCCTCTTAAACGTGATTCGCGCCAGGCAAGACTCCCATTGGGCCAAGCCCTAACTAAAACAGGATTACTCATGTCCTTTGCTTCCCTCGGTCTCTCCGAGGCTTTAGTCCGCGCCATCGAAGATGCGGGCTATACCGAGCCTACTCCGGTGCAACAGCGGGCCATTCCCGCCGTGTTGCAAGGTCGCGACCTGATGGTCGCGGCTCAGACAGGTACCGGTAAAACCGGCGGTTTCGCCCTCCCGATTCTGGAGCGGTTGTTCCCCAACGGTCACCCGGACAAATCCCAGCGTCATGGCCCGCGCCAACCGCGCGTACTGGTCCTGACCCCGACCCGCGAACTCGCGGCTCAGGTGCACGAGAGCTTCAAGATCTACGCCCGTGACCTGAAATTCGTCAGCGCCTGCATCTTCGGCGGCGTCGGCATGAACCCACAGGTCCAGGCCATGTCCCGCGGCGTCGACGTGCTCGTCGCCTGCCCGGGTCGTCTGCTCGACCTGTGCGGCCAGGGCAGCGTTGATCTGTCCCACGTGGAAATCCTCGTCCTCGACGAAGCCGACCGCATGCTCGACATGGGTTTCGTGCACGACGTGAAGAAAGTCCTCGCACGCCTGCCGTCCAAGCGTCAGAACCTGCTGTTCTCGGCGACGTTCTCCAAAGACATCACCGACCTTGCCGGCAAGCTGCTGCACAACCCGGAACGCATCGAAGTGACGCCGCCGAACACCACGGTCGAGCGCATCGAACAACGCGTGTTCCGTCTGCCGGCCAGCCACAAACGTGCACTGCTGGCGCACCTGATCACCGCCGGCGCGTGGGAACAGGTGCTGGTGTTCACCCGCACCAAGCACGGCGCCAACCGTCTGGCCGAGTACCTGGACAAACACGGCCTGCCGGCTGTGGCGATTCACGGTAACAAGAGCCAGAACGCCCGCACCAAAGCCTTGGCCGACTTCAAGGCTGGCGAAGTGCGCATTCTGGTCGCCACCGACATCGCCGCCCGTGGTCTGGACATCGATCAGTTGCCGCATGTGGTCAACTTCGAGCTGCCGAATGTCGACGAAGACTACGTGCACCGCATTGGCCGTACGGGCCGTGCCGGTCGTTCGGGCGAGGCGATTTCGCTGGTCGCACCGGACGAAGAAAAGCTGCTGAAAAGCATCGAACGCATGACTAAACAGAAGATTGCCGACGGCGATCTGATGGGCTTCGACTCGAGCACCATCGAAGCCGAGAAGCCGGAAGTTCGTGAGCGTCCGGATGCCGCAACCCACGCAATTCCCGTGGCCCGCGCGGCGACGGCCCGAATGGCGGCGGCGGTGGCGGCGGTCGTAAAGACAAGGGCAAGGACAAAGGCAAGGAAAAACCGGCCGGCGACCGTGGCGAACGCCCTGCCCGCGCGCAGAAACCACGCGAAGGCACGCCGAGCCGCGAGCAGCGCCCGAGCCAGCCACCGCGTGCAGCGGCTGACCGTGCCCCGGACGAGTTTCTTGACGACGATGTAGATAACTTCGGTAACCGCGTTGACTACGTGCCGAAAGCCGCTCCTGCCGGCGGCCGTGGCCGTCGTCCGGGCGCACCGGCGCAAGGCGCTGGCGCTGGTGCACCTCGTGGCGGTCAGCCACAAGGTCGGCAGAACGGTCCGCGCAACAGCAACGGTTCGAGCACCGGCACCCCGCCCGCCAAACGCAGCGGCCCGCGTAACGGCGCTCCGCGCGATGGTCAGTCAGGACGTCGTGACGATTCCGCCCCGCGCAACCGCCGTCCGGCCCGTGACGATCAGCCACGTGCCGAACAGCCGGCCGTGCAGAACCCGCGCAGCAATGGCCCGAAGATCATGCACAAGGAATCGAAAGCCGACCGCTTCCCGACGCCTGAGCAGCTCGATCAACTGCCAAGCCGTCCGCGTGGCGAGAAACCAGCACTGCTGACCCGCAATCGCTGAGTTAACGCCGCAATGAAAAATGCCCCGGTTCGCAAGAGCCGGGGCATTTTTTTACCTCGAATATTTCTGCCACACCGCAATACCCCTGTGGGAGCGAGCCTGCTCGCGAAGGCGTCGGATCAGCTCAATCTCTGCCGAATGACACACCGCTTTCGCGAGCAGGCTCGCTCCCACAAGATATCTTCTACAAGGGGTCCGTGGTGTGGCAGGCAATAAAAAACGCCCCCGGCCTTTCGACCGGGGGCGTTTTTATGTGGCGACGAAATTTACTTCGCTTTCACACCTTCAAACGAAACGTACAACTCGACAACATCGGACTTCGGACCGAGGTCTTTCTGCTTGCCGAAATCGGAACGCTTGATAGTGGTGGTGCCTTCGAAGCCGGCACGGTAGCCGCCCCATGGATCTTTGCCTTCGCCCAGGAAAGTCGCTTTGACAACGACAGGCTTGGTCACGCCCAGCAGGGTCAGGTCGCCGGTCACGTCAGCGGTGTTGGCACCGGTGGATTTGACGCTGGTGGAGACGAAGGTGGCCTTGCCGAATTTGCTGGCGTTGAGGAAGTCAGCGCTGGCGATGTGCTTGTCGCGCTCGGCGTGGTTGGTGAACACGCTGGCGGTGTTGACGTTGAACTCGATCTTGCTGTCTTCAGGCTTGGCAGCGTCGAAGCTGAACTTGCCGTCGATGTCCTTGAAGGTACCGGTGATGTAGCTGTAGCCCAGGTGGCTGATCTTGAAGTCGACGAAGGCGTGCTGGCCTTCTTTGTCTACGACATAGTCAGCGGCCATTACGTTGGCGGACAGCACGGCAGAACCGATTGCCAGAGCGGCCAGAGTCTTTTTCAACATGCTTTCTTTTCCTTTGAGTCGAGGTTGAATTTCAGGCTTTGCGACCGAGCATTCGAGTGAGGGTCGCATCACGATCGATAAAGTGGTGCTTCAATGCTGCCAACGCATGGAGACCGGAAAAAATTACCAGCGCCCACGCCAGCCAGAGATGAATCACCCCAGCGGTATCTGCCTGATCCGGTAGTCCGGAGAGCAGAGCAGGAACTTCAAACAGGCCAAACACCGGGATCCCGACACCGTCTGCGGTGGAAATCAGGTAACCGGCAATCATCACAGCGAACAGCGCCAGATACAGAAACCCGTGGCCGAATTTCGCGCCGATGCGGGTCATGCGGCTGTAGCTTTGCAGCGTAGAGGGCGGTGGGCTGATGAAACGCCACAGCACCCGCAACACCATCACAGCGAGCAGCACCAGACCGATGCTTTTGTGCAGGTCCGGCGCGTCTTTGCGCCAGGTGCTGTAGTAATCCAGCCCGACCATCCACAGACCCAGCGCAAACAGCCCGAAGACCGCCAGCGCCACGCCCCAGTGCATGAAGATGCTGACCCAACCATAGCGCGAAGAAGAGTTACGTAGCTGCATTGCCCAAATCCTGTGAGAACTGCGAACCAAGACTAGCGAGTTATCTATCGAATTAAAGCGGAAAATTTTGCTTTGAAATATCGAGAAATACGATCAAGAGTCTGCGAGCGGGGTGTTAAGGAAGGATTAAAGGCGATTTCGCTGTGGAACGCTTGGACAAATGATCGGTGCTGCGTCATCACTCAAGAGCACCTTGGCGAAGGCACACGCAGACCGTTAACGGGGAAATTCGCAACCGATAACTATGTACCGCTGTTGCCCCGGTTGAACCTGTTCGAATGATGCCCCGTCATCATTTTTAACAGGCGCAAGATATGTCTCTGCGATATACCCCGTTTCAGGCAAACGGTTCTTCCGTATTGCCGCCCAATCAAACAATGTCGGCCGGCCAGTACCTGCAATCGGACAACGCTCGATTTCGCTTGCTGTTGCAGAGCGATGGAAATCTGGTCATGAAAGAGGGCGAGGCTGGCATCTGGATTGCGGACAACAACCAGCCTTACAGCGCAACGTTGCATCCGAAGAGAATGCGCGAGCCGCTGCAATTCGTAATCAGCAACAACGGTTTCCTTTTCGACCCCTCCAGACGGCGACTGTGGATTGCCGAAAGCACGCACAGCCTTGATAAATCGCTGTGGTACAACACTTACATGACGCTTCAGGACGATGGAAACCTGGTGATTTATGACCAGCGCACGGGAAATCTGCGCTGGGCGCGCTTTGGTTTTATTCCCGGGCGAATCCGCAAGCCCAAGCAAAAGTGGCTGAAGAAATTGCCGAACGGCATCGAGTTCTTCAAATGGGAGTTCTAACCGGCGGACGCTGACTAGTTATGCAGTACCGCCGGCGGTTGCAGGCAATCGGCACTGTAAGGATCTATCTGGCAGGTGTGCGCAAGTTCAGAACCATACCCGCCCGGAAAGAAATGCCCATGGGTACAGCCGGAAAGTGTAATCAGCAAAAGTATGAGCGTGAGCGTTTTCATCAAGTGCCTCCAATTTTTCCCAGCTTAAAATGGGCGCTCAGGCAGCCGCTATCACCCCTTTCCGAGTGTCTTGTGGGAAGCCTCCGCTACGCAGGTAAGCCCCATGGGCGGGTCGCGAAGGACATAAATACAATCCAAAAAAAACGCGACCCGAGGGTCGCGTTTTTCATGGAGCAAAGCCTTACTGCGCCTTGGTCTCGGTCGGTGTTGCCGGCGCCGCAGGTTTGGCGGCTGGCTTCTTCGCCGGTTCAGTTTTCTTCGCCGGCGCTTTTGCCGCAGGCTTCTTCGCCTCGGTCTTGGCTGCCGGTTTCTTCGCGGCAGGCTTGGCCGCAGCCTTCTTCGCGGGCTCAGCTTTCACCGGGGCCGCTGGCTTCGGCGCTTCCACCGGGGCTGGCGCAGGTGCCGGGGCTGGCGCTGGAGCGACCGGAGCAGGAGCAGGCTCTGGCGCCTTCACCGGCTCAGGCTTCTTGTCGTCATCGGAACCGCCAAACAGGTTAGTGAAGAAGTTGCCCTTCTTCGCCGCCACGGCACCCGCCGCGCCTGCCGCTGCGGCAGCCGGAACCACTTTGACCGGTTCGAACGATTTGCCTGCCGCCAAATCTTCAACCTGGCTGGCCGCGCGCTGACCGGTGCGCAACGCACCTTCCAGTGTGCCCGGGTACAAGGTGTCGGTGTGTTCGCCAGCGAACGCTACGCGTTGCAGAGGACGCTCCCACAGGCGCCAGAACTTGCTGATCTGCCCCGGGCCGTAGGCCAGGTAGGCGCCGCCCATCGACGGGTCGGTGCTGTAGCGACGGATTTCATAACCGGTGAACGAGCCACGGGCCTGTGGATAAAAAGCGTGCAGACGGATCAACACCTGATCGACCATTTGCTTGTCGCCGAACGCCTGCATGACGCGGGCGTTGTCGCCGGACAGGTTGATCACTACGTTGGCGCCACCCTTGAGCGCCGGCTCGATCCAGAGCATGCCCAGACCGGTATTGCTGTAGATCTCGCCGGACATGCGCGATTTGCTTTCCCACACTGGCGTCTTGAACTTCAGCATGATCTGGTCGCGCCAGCCGTAGTTGGTGCCTTTGATCGCGGCCAGATGCTGGGCATCCAGTGCTGGAGTCAGCTGGATCTTGTTCAGCGCACGCAGCGGCACCGCCAGCACCACGTAATCGGCTTGGTAACCGACGCTGCCGACCTTGACGGTCACGCCGTCCTTGTCCTGGGTCACTGCCGACACTGGCGAGTTGGTCTTGATGGTCTTGATCTGTTTCACAAAGGCCTGGGCCAGCACCTGACTGCCGCCGACCAGCCGCGAGGCACGCAGGTCACGGTCGGAGACGCCGCGATAAACGCGGTTCTGCTGAGCGAAATACAGCAGCGACAGACGCGAAGGTTCGTCGTAGTGGGTGCGGATGTCCTGGTTGATCAACTGACGTGCGGTGGCCGGCAGGTTCTGCTTGTCGAGCCAGCTCGACACGGTGATCTGATCCAGCGCGTGGAGGGTGGCGGTCGCTGCCGGGTTCTGCGGATCGTCGATCGAGCGTGCCAGGTCGTCGAGGGTTTTCTGGTAGCGCTTGAGCGCATCGGCAGTGGCGGGTTGCTTGGTCGCCAGATCGGCGGCAGTGAAATAATCACCGTCGATCAGATAACTCGGCGTACGCACAAATTCCGGTGCCGGCGTGGTGCCGAGCTTGAAGGCCGAGACGTACTTGTTCAGCACCGGCTGGGTCTTGTCGTTGCCGATCCACTCACTGGTGGCCATGCCCGAACGACCGCCCAGGCTCGGTTTGGCTTCCAGCAGCGTGACCTGCCAGCCCTTGTTTTGCAGCTCATAAGCAGCCGTCAGGCCCGACAGGCCGCCGCCGATCACGATTGCGGTTTTATCCTTGGCCAGCGCCGTAACGCTGAACAGCCCCAACATCACCAGCGCACAGGCGCGCAGCCAACCGACAGACATTCAGCGAACTCCGGAAAAAACACGTAGGAAAAATCAGTTGTGCGGGTCAGACGACCCAAAGAACCGCGAAGAATACGTTAGCCATCAAAACGCCGCCAGCGACGTCTATCGGCTCAGACAAAGTAGCTCAATCGACACAATGGGTTGTCCCCGCGCGACGCATTGCATAGGCTTGCCCGATTGTTCGCCCGCGCCTGACGCGAGCCGCCTCGAGGAGACTGTAAATGGGCCTGAATAACCAGTGGATGCAACGCGATCTTGCGGCGCTGTGGCATCCCTGCACCCAGATGAAAGACCACGAACAGCTGCCGCTGATCCCGATCAAGCGCGGCGAAGGCGTCTGGCTCGAAGACTTCGAAGGCAAGCGCTACCTCGACGCGGTCAGCTCGTGGTGGGTCAACGTGTTCGGCCACGCCAACCCGCGCATCAACCAGCGCATCAAGGATCAGGTCGATCAACTCGAACACGTGATTCTCGCCGGGTTCAGCCATCAACCGGTGATTGAGCTGTCCGAGCGTCTGGTCAAGATGACGCCGGAAGGGCTGAACCGGGTGTTCTACGCCGATAACGGCTCGTCCTGCATCGAAGTCGCGCTGAAGATGAGCTTTCACTACTGGCTCAATCGCGGCCAGCCGAATAAAAAACGCTTCGTCACGCTGACCAACAGTTACCACGGCGAAACCATGGCGGCGATGGCGGTCGGCGATGTGCCGCTGTTTACCGAGACCTACAAAGCGCTGCTGATGGACACCATTAAGGTGCCGAGCCCGGATTGCTACGGGCGCCCCGACGGCATGAGCTGGGAAGAGCATTCGCGCAACATGTTCGCCGCCATGGAACAAACGCTGGCCGAGCATCATGACAGCGTCGCGGCGGTGATCGTCGAGCCGTTGATTCAGGGCGCGGGCGGCATGCGCATGTATCACCCGGTGTACCTCAAGCTGCTGCGCGAGGCCTGCGACCGCTACGGCGTGCACCTGATCCACGACGAAATCGCCGTTGGTTTCGGCCGCACCGGAACCATGTTCGCCTGCGAACAGGCCGGCATCCGCCCGGACTTCCTCTGCCTGTCGAAAGCCCTGACCGGCGGCTACCTGCCGCTGGCGGCGTGCCTGACCACTGACGATGTCTACAGCGCGTTCTACGACGACTACCCGACCCTGCGCGCCTTTCTTCATTCGCACAGTTACACCGGCAACCCGCTCGCCTGCGCGGCGGCGTTGGCGACGCTGGATATTTTCGAGCAGGACAATGTGATCGAGAACAACAAGGCGCTCGCTCAGCGTATGGCCTCGGCGACCGCGCATCTGGTTGATCACCCGAACGTCTCGGAAGTGCGCCAGACCGGCATGGTTCTGGCGATCGAGATGGTCAAGGATAAAGCCAGCAAAGAGGCCTACCCTTGGCAGGAGCGTCGTGGCTTGAAGGTGTTCCAGCATGCGCTGGAGCGTGGCGCATTGCTGCGGCCGCTGGGCAGCGTGGTGTATTTCCTGCCGCCGTATGTGATCACCCCGGAGCAGATCGACTTTTTGGCCGAAGTGGCGAGTGAGGGTATTGATATCGCGACGCGTGACAGCGTCAGCGTCGCCGTGCCAAAAGACTTCCACCCCGGTTTCCGTGATCCGGGCTGATGCAAATCATTCAAGATATGTAGTGCCTGGCGGCCGCTTTCGCGAGCAAGCCCGCTCCCACAGGGGAATGCATTTCAGGTGTGGGAGCGGGCTTGCTCGCGAATGAAGTCGACGCCGATCCAACTGATTCATATTTCCAGAGACCCGAAATGAGACTGTCCCGCTTCTTTATCGACGCCCCGCTGAGCACCGGCGAACACGAACTGCCGGAAGCCCAGGCGCATTACATCAGCCGGGTGCTGCGCATGGCCGAGGGTGATGCCGTGCAGTTGTTCGACGGCTCCGGCCATGAGTTTCGCGGATCGCTGGTGGAAGTCGGCAAGAAGCGTGTCGTCGTGCAGATCGACGAGCAATTCGCCGGGCAGGTCGAATCGCCGCTGCAGATCCACCTCGGCCAGGGCTTGTCCCGTGGCGAGCGCATGGACTGGGCGATTCAGAAAGCCACCGAACTGGGCGTGACTGAAATCACGCCGATCTTCAGCGACCGCTGCGAAGTACGCCTCAAGGATGAACGCGCCGACAAGCGTTTGCTGCACTGGCGTCAGGTGGCAATCAGCGCCTGCGAGCAGTGCGGGCGTTCACGGGTGCCGGTGATCCACCCGCCCGTGCTGCTGGCGGATTGGCTCAAGCAGACCGAAGCCGAGTTGAAGCTGGTGCTGCATCCGGTGGCCGAGCCGCTGGTCAGCCATGCGAAACCGGCGACGCTGGCGTTCCTGATCGGGCCTGAAGGGGGCTTGTCGGATGCCGAAGTCGAGCAGGCCAAGGCCAACGGCTTCCACGCCGCCCGCCTCGGCCCGCGGGTGCTGCGCACAGAGACCGCGCCGGTGGTTGCGCTGGCTGTGGCCCAGCAGCTTTGGGGGGATTTCTAAGGCCTCTTCGCGAGCAAGCTCGCTCCCACAGTAGATCTCCAGGGAATAGAGATTTTGGGAGCACTCTAGATCCAATGTGGGAGCGGGCTTGCTCGCGAATGCGGTGTGTCATTCAACGAAATGTTGGCTGATCTGACGCCTTCGGGAGCAAGCCCCCTCCCACAGGGATTGCATTCACAGGACGTAGAACAGTATCGCGACAAAGTGCAGCAGACTTCCGGCAATCACAAACAGATGCCAGATGCCATGGGCATGCCGCAACCGATGATCCAGGGCAAAAAAGATAATCCCCACCGTGTACAAAACCCCGCCTGACGCCAGCCAGGTAAACCCCGCCGTGCCCAGTGCAGCGATCAGCGGTTTAACCGCGACCAGCACGATCCAGCCCATCACCGCGTAAATCACGATCGACAGAATCCGCGCTTCGGAACGCGGTTTGATCTCTTGCAGAATCCCGATCAGCGCCAGCCCCCAGACAATCCCGAACAGCGTCCAGCCCCACGGCCCGCGTAACGTCACCAGGCAAAACGGCGTGTAGCTGCCGGCGATCAACAGGTAGATCGAAAAATGATCGACCTTCTTCATGATCGCTTTCTTGCGCCCGCGCACGCTGTGGTACACGGTCGAGGCGCTGTAGAGCACCAGCAAGGTGAAGGCGTAAATCGCCACGCTGACGATCTTCCACGGACTGCCGTCGAGGCTGGCAATCACCAGCATCCACACGCCGCCGATAAACGCTGCGATGGCTCCGACCAGATGGGTCCAGGCGTTAAGTTTTTCCCCGTGATACATGTGTCACACACCTCGTAATCGCTACCGCAAGCGCGCAAGGCTCGGGCCTTGAGCGTAAAAGCGCAATGTTTCTGTTCAGCGTCGCCTGCGCGGCACGCGGGAATTAGGCACAATCGGCCGATACCAAAAAGAGTCCGCGCCATGCTGATCGACGAAGAATTGACCCTGAAAAAACTCGAGGTGTTCCTCGCCTTCATGCGCACCGGCAACCTGGCGCGCGCCGCCGCCGAACTGCAGACCAGCAATGTCAGCGTGCACCGCGCCATTCACTCACTGGAGAACGCCCTACGCTGCCCGCTGTTCAAACACGAAGGCCGCAACCTGACGCCACTGGAAAGTGCCTATGTCTTGGAGGAGCGCGCGCAGAAGCTGATCAACGACGTGGTCGACAGCGTGCGCCTGACCCGCGAAGCCGCCGGGTTTTCTGCAGAACGCTTCAAGCTCGGCTCACTGTATTCACTGACGGTGAAGACCGTGCCGCAGCTGATCATGGGCCTGAAAATCCGCCGCAGCGAACTCAACATCGACCTGATCCTCGGCTCGAACATCGACCTGCTCTACAAGCTGAAAAACATGGAAGTCGACGCGATTCTGGTGTCGCTGGACGACAGCATCAATGATCCGGATTGCGAGCAGATTGCGCTGTTTTCCGACGACATTTTCCTCGCCACCCCGGCGGATTCAAAGTTTGCCCAGCGCAGTGAAGTGGATCTGGCGGAGGTGCGTGATGAAACTTTCATCACCCTGACCCAGGGTTTTGCCACGCATCAGGACGGCGTGCGGGTGTTCAAACAAGCGGGGTTCGAGCCGAAGGTGGCGATGCAGGTGAATGACATTTTCACCCTGCTGAGCATGGTCAGCTCGGGCGTGGGTTACGCCTTGCTGCCGGGGCGGATTGCGGCGGTGTACGAGAACCGGGTGAAGCTGATTCCGTTGCAGGAGAAGTACCGGTTGCAGCAGCACATTGGTGTGGTGTTTCTGAAGGCCAAGGAGCGCGATCCGAATCTGCTGGCGTTGCTGGCGGAGTGCCGGATGTATGCCAATCGTCAGGCCAGCGCATGATCGTTCCCACGCTCTGCGTGGGAATGCAGCCCGGGACGCTCTGCGTCCCAAAGCGGACGCAGAGCGTCCATTGAGGCATTCCCACGCAGAGCGTGGGAACGATCAACTAACCAACAATCGCGCGGACGATGAAGAACAACAGCGACGGCCCCAGCAAGCAGCCCAGTCCGGTGTGAAAGGTCGCCGTCAACGCCCCATACGGCACCAACCGCCGATCCGTCGCCGCCAGCCCCGCCGTCACGCCACTCACCGTTCCGGCCAACCCGCCAAACACCATCGCCGAGCGCGGATTGTCCAGGCCCATCCAGCGCGCCGCCACGGGCGTTCCGACCATCACCAGAATCGCCTTGATCAGCCCGGTGGCGATCGACAGCGCCATCACGTCAGAAGTCGCGCCAATCGCCGCGCCAGTCACCGGCCCGACGATGTAAGTCACCGCACCGGCGCCAATGGTGGTCATGCTCACCGCATCGCGATAACCGAAGGTCCACGCCATGCACGCGCCGACAATAAACGGCAAAATCGTGCCCAGCAGCAAGGCGATCACGCCGATCATGCCGGCCTTCTTCGCTTCGGTGGCCTGCACTTCGAAGGCGGTGGCAACAATAGCGAAGTCACGCAACATCGCCCCGCCCATCAGGCCGATCCCGGAGAAAAGGGTGAGATCCGCCAAGCCCTTCTGTCCGCCAGTCATGGTGCCGCCCACCCAAGCCAGCACCAGGCCGATGACGATGGCAATCGCCGAGCCGTGGATGCGCCCGAAGGTCAGACGCTTGGAGAGGATCACCGACACCCACATGATCACGCCGACGAAGGCGAATGCGGTGATCAGACCGTTGTGCTCCAGACCTTTCTCGATGAGATCCCACATGTCAGCGACCTCCTGCCGGGGTGCCGACCGGGGAAATTTCCGCCGGTTCGTCGGGCAACGGTTCGCCCTTGTGGGTGCGGCTGATCAGGGCAATCGTGCAGCCACAAACTACCACTGAACCGATTGCCGCCAGCACCGCTACCGGGCCGCCGTGCAGGGCGGTGACGACGTTCTGCTGCGCGGCCATCGCCACTACCACCGGAATGTACATCGCGCCCCAGAAGCCGACGCCCATCTCGCAGTCCTTGGTCATGCCGCCGCGCTTGTGCATCCACAAGCGCGCGCAGATCAGCAGGATCATGGCAATGCCGACCCCGCCGACGTTGGATTTGACGCCCAGCAACACGCCGAGCATGTCACCCATGATCACCCCTGCCAGCGTACAGATCGCGAGCAGCGCCACACCGTAAATAATCATTGTTGTAGTCCTCAATGTGCATCGTCGAATGTTGTTTTTGTTGTTCGAAGCTTGAGTCGGCGGTTTTAGAGTCGGCGGCCACCCTCCTCTCGCAACAGCGCTTGCAAGGTATCGAGGCGGGCACTGTCGAAGGCAGTGACGGTGCCCTGCTCGAACACCCGGCGCGCCAGCCCGGTCAGCACGGCGCCGGGCGGCAGTTCGATCTGTAACCGTACGCCGCGCTCGTAGGCGCTTTGCACGGTGCCGCGCCAATCCACCACGCGGCACATGTTGCAGGCGAGGTCGTCGCGCAGCGCTTCTACTTTGGTCACGGGGCGAGCACGGCTACCACTGAGATAGGCAATCCGTGGGGTTTTCAGTTTGACCCTGGCGAAGGCTTCGGCGAGGGCCTGCGCCGGTTTTTCCAGCAGCGGACAATGCGACGGCACGCTCACGGCCAGACGTTTCGCCAGTCCGGCGCCACGGCTGCGCGCCAGCTCCGCTACCGTTTGCATGGCCGGGTCGCTGCCGGCGATCACCACTTGGTTATCGGCGTTGATATTCGCCAGATACACCGGTGTTTCTTCGCTGTGCACCTGGGCCAGCAGCGTTTCGACGGTGGACAACTGCAAGCCGATGATGGCGGTCATGCCGTACCCCTGTGGATAAGCTTGCTGCATCAGTTCACCGCGCAGGCTGACCAGATGCAGCGCATCGCTGAAACCCAAAGCCCCTGCCACCACCGCCGCGGGGTATGCGCCGATGGACAGGCCGGCGACGTAATCAACACTGAGTCCGCCCGCAAGCAACTGCCGCGATGCCGCAACACCAGCGATCAGCAGGCACAGTTGAACCGCCCTTGTTGTGCGCAGCGCCTCGGCAGAATCCAGCAGCAAAACGTCCTCGCCGAGCACATCACTGGCCTCGGCCAGCGTTTCCCCTGGCAAACGCTGGAGCATGCCCGCGCGCTGTGCGCCCTGGCCGGGAAACACCAGCAAACTGCTCACGCTGCCTGCTCCTGCGGGTTCCACGGATCAATTACCAACTCAGCCTGATGTGCATTTTTCAGCAGCACCCGCGCCGAGCCGCTAGCCCATTCACGCAAGGCGACCGCGCCGAATGGCGTCTGCAATTGCATGTCGACCCGGCACACGGCCTGATCAAACAAATCGGCCAGTTCGCTTGCCTGATGACGGGTAATCCTCTGCGGCGTACGCAAAATCAAATCAAGATCGCTCGCCTCATGCATCGCAACAAAACCACTGGCCAATTCAAATCCAGCACTGCCGCTGACACCCCAGGCCCAACCGCAATCGTCGAGCAGCGGTCGCACTTGCCTCAGCGCGTGCATGACCGGCAAATCGCGTTGGCAATCAACATGACTCAGCGCTTCAGGACTGACCCGCCGCGTAACCGCGTCAACCGCCATGAACGCCGCCAGTCGCTGCTCACGCGCAACCCCACGCACACCGACGGCGACAAAACCTTCAGCGCTCAACGCCCGCCGCACCACCACCGGTTGCCCGGCGGCGAGCGACTCGACGGCCCAGTGCGGCGCATCCGCCGACAACTGCGCAGGCGTCATGCCCCAGAGCAGGTCGTGGGCCAGTGGCAGATTCACCACTGCGCCCTCAGCAATTCGCGCACACGGCTGGAAGCTGCGCGGTTGCTCGCACCAAGGCGCCCTTTCAAATCAACGCTCGTCACATCGCTGATCGCTTGCTTCAGGCACTCGCTCACCCGCGCCAGATCTTCCGCCGTCGGCTGTTCGATCTGCTGCACCGAAAGGGTTTCCCAAAGCAAACCGAGGCTGGCATAGCTGTCAATGTCGTAAGCCATGGGCGGTACGCTGGCGGCCAGCGCTTCCAGCTCTTCAACGCTGCGCAAGGTGACCCGCGCCGCCGAGGCCTTGCCCATCGCATGCACCATCACACCGGGGTCGCGCAGGGCAATGATGCGATTGGCCTGATAACCATGCGCCAGAAACGCCCCGGACATCGCCTTGCCCACCAGCAGCGCAATCACCGGGTGCCCAGCCAAACGCGCACGGGCATAACTGTCCGCCGCGCCGGCCAGCGCCTGATGAATGCCGAGGGCCTCTTCGCGCCGACCATAGGCCTGGCTCGGTACATCGACGATGGCGATGATCGGGCGCTTCTGGGCGCTGTCGCGGTCGGCACTGATCGCGTCATCCACAGCCTTGGCCAGACCCCAGCCTTCGAGCAAACCGACCTCACCGTTCCGGGCGCGGGGAAAACGACTGTCCGGGTCTGCGACCACAGCGATGAATCGCCCGAGCTCAGCATCAGCCACCTTCAATGAGGGCGGCAAACCTTCGACGACACTGGCGCCAGCCCTGAGCGCGTTGAACCAGTGCAAACCGCGCAGTGAATGACCGCTCATGAGCGCTCTCCTTGATACAGATCGCGAACCACCGAAGGTTCGATTTGCTTGTCCGTGTCCAGACTCGCCAGACGTTGCAGAAACCATTCGGCGCGTTGACTGCGCGGCTGCGCCGGCAAGCCTTGCTGGAGCAGTTCGCCGACCTGCTGACGAATCTGCGCCACGTCATCGCCGACATAACGATCCACCAGACTGCTGTTGAAGCGCTGCTCGCCACCGGTCAGGCTCCAGATGAATGGCCGGTCGCGGGAGTCGTATTCCTCGATCCCGGCTTCTTGCTCGATCACTTGCGGGCCGTTCAAGCCGAGGCGTGCCTCCTGAGTCACCAGCAAATAACTGCACAGCGCCGCAGAAATCGACATGCCGCCAAAGCAACCGACACTGCCGGCGACCACACCGACCACCGGCTGGTATTGCTGCAAATCGACAATCGCCGCATGAATATCTGCAATCGCCGCCAGCCCGAGGTTGGCTTCCTGCAAACGCACACCACCGGTTTCCAGCAGTAACACCGCGCGGGTCGGGATGCCGTTGCGGTTGTCCTCGGCGGCCAGTTCCAGCGCACCGGCGATCTTCGCCCCACCGACTTCGCCAAGGCTGCCGCCCTGGAATGCGCCTTCAATCGCGGCGATCACCACCGGCAAACCGTCGAGACTGCCCTTGGCGATCACCACGCCGTCGTCGGCTTGCGGCACCACGCCCTGGCGTTCAAGCCATGGCGACATCACCCGTTGAAACGGATCGAGCAGTTCGCGAAAGGTCCCGGCGTCGAGCAAGGCTTTCGCCCGTTGCCGCGCGCCGAGTTCGACGAAGCTGTGCTTGTTGAGCAGCGCTGCGCTGTCAGTCATGGCCGATCTCCTCGAAACCCTGTTCCAGACGCAAGCGCACCACCCCCGGCGTCGCGCCGAAATCGTGGATGTCGATGGCCATTGCCGGCGGCGTAGTGCCGTCGAACATCCGTGCAAACAGGTGCTGCCAGCGCTGCTGTGCGCCGTTGACCGAAGTCTGCACGTTGATCGTCAGCTTGCCGGCCAGGCCCGGTTCGATCAGCACTTCCAGATCACCCGAGCCGACACAACCGACCAGCGCACGCCCACGTGGCGGCTGCCCGGCGGGGAATTCAAACGATAGGCTTTCCATCAAAACGCTCCCTGAACAATGCCGTCGCGCTCGATGCGATCGAGCAGCAGCGTGGCGGCGAGCAAGTCGGCGGCGCCACCGGGCGAGGCATTCAATGCGATGAGTTGTTGATCGAGTTCATGCAAGCGACGGCGGCCGCTGAGCGTGGCGCTGCCGCCGGCATCGAGCACTGCTTGCGCGCCGCGTTGCATGGCGTGCAGGCCGGGTTCGCCGGCGCGGTAGAGCACGCAGGTGTCGGCCAGCTCGGTCATGATCGCGAGCAAGGCGTCGAGCCGGGCGTTCTGTTCGCCATGGCCGTTGGCGCGGCTTTTGTGCAGTTGCGGCAGGCCGCGTTGCAGCACGGACGGGAAGCCCAGTTGCGCTTCTTCGCGGGCACCGCGTGCGCCGTAGCGCTGGGCGACTTGTGCACCGTGGCTTAACGGTTTCGGTGCATAGCGGTCGTCGAGCAGTGCCAAGCGTGCTGCACAAAGCGCGATAGCGGATTTCGGTTGCAAGGCTGCTGCCGTTACCAGCAATCCCAACGCCCAGATCGCGCCGCGATGGGTGTTGACGCCGTTGGTGGTGGCGAGCATGGCTTGCTCGCCCTCGCGACCGATGCGGCCAATGGCTTCGCGCAGCGGCAAACCGACTTCGCCGATTTCGACCGCTGCTTCAGCCATTTCCTTGAACGCCGGCCACAACGCCAACGCCGAGGCGTGCATCAGGCCCAGGTGCAGATCTGTGTGTGCGCCGTTGCCGCGACGATCAACCAGTGCCGGTTTCGGCGACAAATCGGCTTCGTCGATCAGCGCATCCACCGCCAGATCGGCCAGACGCTCGGCCAGCGACAGCGGTTTCGCTTGCAGGTTGAGTGCGTGCATTACCAGCTCCTGAATTTGGCGGGCGGGTTGTACAGGCCGCCGGACCACTCGACCAGATCGGCCACGCTTTTCGCCGCGAGCAACTCGCGCGTGGCGTCGGTGCGGCGGATGCCGAGGTCTTCGGGCAAGGCGATCAGGCCTTCGCGGCGCATGCGTTCGGTGTCTTTCGGGTTGTGGCGCAGGCCGATGGCGGTAACGCCAGCGACCGCTGCGATCATCGCCTGGCGTTCCTCCAGCGAGCGCGCCTTGTACAGATAGGCGATGCCTTCTTCGGTGAGCAAGTGGGTGACGTCGTCGCCGTAGATCATGATCGGCGCCAGCGGCATGCCGCTTTTCTTCGCCACTTCCACGGCATCGAGGGTTTCGACGAAGGTCGGTTTGCCCCCCTCCTGAAAGGTCTCGACCATTTGCACCACAAGTTTCTTGCCGCGCTCGAGCATCGGTTGCGGCGCATCGCCGTGGCGCATGTCCAGCCACGCCGGGGTGCCGTGACGGCGGCCACGCGGGTCGTGGCCCATGTTCGGCGCGCCACCGAAACCGGCGAGGCGGCCACGGGTTACGGTTGAAGAGTGGCCGTCGCCGTCGACTTGCAGCGTCGCGCCGATAAACAGGTCCACCGCGTATTGCCCGGCGAGCTGGCAGACCATGCGGTTGGAACGCAGCGAGCCGTCGCGCCCGGTGAAGAACACATCCGGGCGTGCAGCAATGTAGTTTTCCATGCCCAGCTCGGTGCCGAAGCAATGCACACTTTCGACCCAGCCGCTCTCGATCGCCGGTATCAGCGTCGGGTGCGGATTGAGCGTCCAGTTGCGGCAGATCTTGCCCTTCAAACCGAGGGATTCGCCGTAGGTCGGCAGGATCAGTTCGATGGCGGCGGTGTTGAAACCGATGCCGTGGTTGAGCGACTGCACGTTGTGCTTTTCGTAGATCCCGCGAATCGCCATCATCGCCATCAACACGTGCACAGGCTTGATGTGCCGTGGGTCGCGGGTGAACAGCGGTTCGATGTAGAACGGCTTGTCGGCCACCACGACGAAATCGACCCATGAGGCGGGTATGTCCACGCGGGGCAATTCGCTGACGTCGTCGACCAATTGGTTGACCTGGACGATGACGATGCCATCGCTGAACGCGGCCGGCTCGATCAGCGCCGGGGTGTCTTCGGTGCTCGGGCCGGTGTAGATATTGCCGGCGCGGTCGGCCATGAACCCGGCCGACAGCACGACGTTGGGGATCAGATCCACCACCAGCCGCGCATAGAGTTCGATGTAGGTGTGGATCGCGCCGACTTCCAGCAAGCCGTCTTCCAGCAACTGGCTGATGCGCAGGCTCTGGGTACCGGCGAAGGAGAAATCGAGCTTGCGGGCGATGCCGCGTTCGAACAGATCAAGGTGCTCGGAGCGGCCGACGCTGGGCATGATCATATGCAGGTTGTGGAGTTTGGTCGGGTCAGCCTTGGCCAGCGAGCGCGAGAGGAAATCCGCCTGCTTTTGATTGTTGCCCTCCAGCACCACGCGGTCGCCGGGATGGATCAGCGCTTCGAGCGCGGCGACGATCTTGTCGGTCGGCAACACCGCGCCATCGGCCAGCCCGCGCACCTTGTCCAGGCGACGCTGCTTGTCATCACGCCGCCGCGTCCAGCGCGAGTCGGGGGAAATTGTTGTTGTCATGCTCACTCCACGGGGTTCGCTGTCGTGGAGCCAAGTTAGGCGTGTGCGGGGCGGGCATCAATCAAGCTGGGTGGTGAATCATTACGCTGAGCGTAACGTTCGGAATAGCTATCGCGAGCAGGCTCACTCCTACAGTTGGAATGCGTTCCCCTGTAGGAGTGAGCCTGCTCGCGATGGCGTCGGTGGGCTCACCACCTCTCAGTCAGCGGGCACCAATTTGTCCAGCACCCGATTCACCGCCATCTCCGCCACCATCACAATCTGCGCGATGCCCTGCAACGTCTTGCGCTGCGAACCTTCAAGCGAGGCAGCATGGTTATGCAGCATCACCGTTGCCGAACCGAGGGTTTCACAGGCATCGGCCAGCAGTGATTCGGTGTCGGCGTCGGGGTTGGCCATGTACAGCGTGTTGGGGGTGTACGGCGGGGCCATGAAGTCAGCGCTGGGCGGGCCGAGGTAATGGTCGAGGGCGCGCTCGGCGGCTTCGTGGAATTTCTTTGAGTCGGGGGATTCGTAGGGAGATGCCGGGTCTGTGGCCGGCGGATTGGGCGATGGTTTTTTCATCTTCAGGTTCCGGATAAAGCCGCAACCGCATCTCTGCTAAAAGAAGGGGTGGCAGCTGAACGCAGGTTAGCAGACCGGGGAACCTAAGGAAGCCGGCGCGCCGAAGCGCCCTGCGCACAGCCGCCATCAAACGCAGGCGTAAAGCCTGACTGACGGTGCTCGTGCAACCTTAGATTAACCACGGGCTGCTAAACCCGATCACTGGGAATCAGTGACCCGATCCACGTTACGCAGCAAGCCCTGGGCGCACAAGCCGGCGGATTCTGGCGCAGGCGTAGGCAGCGGCGCAAGGATTTGTAGGCTGGAGGGGCGTAACACTGGGTGTCTTTAAACACATCTACCGGCATGTGTTTATGGCGCGGCCGGTGTTGTGGATTTACCTGTAGGGATTTGGCGCTGCGGCGGGCGCATTCGCGAGCAAGCCCGCTCCCACATGGGATCTTCAGTGGATGCAGATTTTGTGCACGACATCGATCCACTGTGGGAGCGGGCTTGCTCGCGAAGAGGCCCGCCAGAACACCACAAAATCCGGATCAGTGGGCCAGGCCAGCCTCCACCAACAACCGCTCCAGCGCCAACAAATCCGGCACTTTCGCCACCTGATCCCCCACCTGCACCGCCGCTTGCTCCAGCCCACACAACGGCACATCAACGTAACTCAATTGGCTATCCAGCTTGTAAGACCGAGGAATCCCCTGCACCAGCAGCGCAATGAATTTCAGCTCCGGCAAACCGCCCAAGGCATTCAGAATCACGATCCGCGCCCGTTCGCCAATAACGATTTTCTGCCCGCACGCAGACTCGAAACTGATCAACGGAATCTGCCGCTCACGCCAGGTCACCCGACCCAGGTACCACGGCGGCGTGTCGAGGTCGAAGGCGCTGGCCTGGTAGTCGATCAGCTCGGCGATGGCGACGTTGGGCAGGATCAGGTTGCGATCGGCCAGCGGCAGCAGCAGCCCGGTGAGTTGGCTGGTGCGCGGGTTATGCCGGTGCTCATGCATGTTTCTTGCTCCACTGGGCGATGCTCTCCAGCAGCACCGATTCCTGATACGGCTTGCCAAGGTAATCGTTGACGCCGATGGCCATGGCGCGGTCGCGGTGTTTCTGCCCGGTGCGCGAGGTAATCATGATGATCGGCAGGTGTTGCAAGCGTTCGTCGTTGCGCACCTGAGTGGCGACTTCGAAACCGTCCATGCGCGGCATTTCGATGTCGAGCAGCATCAGGTCCGGCATGTGCTCTTCGAGCAGCAGCATCGCATCGACACCGTCCTTGGCGGTCAGCACGTTCATGCCGTGGCGTTCGAGCAAGCGGCTGGTGACCTTGCGCACCGTCACCGAGTCATCGACGACCATGATCAGCAGCGGTTTGTGCGGTTCGCTGTCGATCTCCCCGCGCGCCGGTTCCTGCGCCAGCCGCGCCTGCATCGCACGGATCGGCGCTAGCAGGTCAAGAATCAGCACCACCCGACCGTCGCCGAGTATCGTCGCCCCGGTCACGCCCTGCACCGCCGCAAACTGCGGGCCGAGGCTCTTGACCACGATTTCGCGAGTGCCGGCCATTGCGTCCACCAGCACCGCAATGTGACGGTCGTTGTAATGCACCAGCAGCACCGGCAATGGCTGATTCAGCCCGAGCAGCTTTGGCCGTGGCGCGGTTTTCAACAGCTCGCCCAGGTAGCACAGCTCATAGCGCTGGCCGCCGTATTGGTAGCGTGGCGGATCGTGACGGAAATGCCCTTCCAGATCATTCGGCAACACGCGCACGATGCCCTCGATGGTGTTCAGCGGAATCGCATATTGGTCCTCGCCGCACTGCACCATCAGCGCGCGGTTGACCGACACGGTGAATGGCAGGCGAATGCGGAAGTGCACGCCCTGCCCCGGCACCGAATCGATGCTCATGCTGCCGCCGAGCTGGCGCACCTCTTCATGGACCACGTCCATGCCGACGCCGCGCCCGGAAATCTGGGTGATCTTTTCCGCCGTGGAGAAGCCCGGCTGGAGGATAAATTGCAGCACATCGCGGTCACTGATGTCGGCGTCGGGCGCCAGCAAGCCGCGCTTGATCGCCTTGCGCCGCACGGCTTCCAGCGGCACCCCGGCGCCGTCGTCGCGGATGTCGAACACGATGTCGCCGCCCTCGCGGGACAGGTCGAGGGTAATTTGCCCTTGCGCCGGTTTGCCCGCCGCCAGCCGCACTTCAGCGGATTCGAGGCCGTGATCGACGGCGTTGCGCAGCATGTGCTCCAGCGGCGCGGCCATGCGTTCGAGGACGTTACGGTCCATCTCGCCATCGGCATTGCCGACAACAAACGCGACGTCCTTGCCCAGTTCTTCGGCGACCTGACGGACGATGCGTTTAAGGCGCGGCACCATGCGTTCGAACGGCACCATGCGCGTGCGCATCAGGCCTTCCTGCAATTCGGTGTTGATCCGCCCCTGTTGCTGCAACAGGTTCTCGGCGTCGTGGTTGCGCCGATCGAGGGTTTCCTTGAGGTCGAGCAAATCCGAAGCAGATTCGAACAACGCCCGCGACAGTTGCTGCAACTGCGAATGGCGGTCCATTTCCAGCGGGTCGAACTCTTCGTAACCGAGGCGTTCGCCGTCGACTTGCTGACGGCTGAGAATCCGCCCCTGGGTTTCGGTGTCGAGGCGGCGCAACTGATCGCGCATGCGCTCGATGGTGGTTTCCATCTCGTTGAGGGCAATCTGCGCATCGTTGACTTGCTGTTCGATTCGCCCGCGAAAGATCGAGGTTTCCCCGGCCAGATTGACCAGCTCATCGAGCAGCTCGGAGGACACCTTGACCATGTCCGCGCCGGCATCGGCGGTCGGCGGCGTAGCTTCGGGCTTGGGCGCAGAGGTCAAGGCTGGTGTCGGTGCCGGCGGCGCTTCGACCTGCGCTGGATGGCTGAAATTCTGGATCGCGCTAATCAGCCGATCGGCTGGCGGACAAGGCTGGCCGGCACGCACGCCATCGAGCATTTGCGCCAGTCGGTCATGCCCACGCTGCACCAGTGCAAACAATTCTGCCGAGGGCTGCAACGCACCGGTGGAGAGGCTCTCGTAAAGAAATTCCAGTTCATGGGCAAGGTCGCCGATCGGGCCGATCTCGACCATCCGCGCACCGCCCTTGAGGGTGTGCAGATCGCGCAGCAGGGTTTCCACTTCCTGACGATTGCCTGGCTCGGCCTGCCAGCGCAGCAGCGCGGCGCCGGAGCTTTCGATGATGTCGAAGCCTTCTTCGAGGAAAATCTCCAGCAACTCCGGATCGTGCCCGGCGCTGTCATGATCGGCTGGCGCGGGCGCTGTAGCGCCGACGGTCTGGCCCTGGCGCAGCTCACGAAGGGCTTCAATCAGGTCCTGCGCCGGGTTCGGCGGCTGGTGGTTTTGCAACTGCTCAACCAGCAGCGCCAGACGCGCATGGCTCTGCTGCAACAAGCGGCCAAGGGCTTCGCTGTGGCTATAGCGTCGGTCCGCCAGGCCTTCGTAAAGGCTTTCCAACTCTTGAGCCAGATCGCCGATGGCCTCGACCTCGGCCATCCGCGCGCCGCCCTTGAGGGTGTGAAAATCGCGCTGCAACGAGGACAGCGGCGCAGTGTTATCCGTGTCGCTGAGCCAGCGCCCCAACGCCTGACTGGCGCTGTCGAGAATATCGACGGCCTCTTCGATAAAGATCTCGACGATCTCGTCGTCTGCGTCCGCAGCGTCAGATGACTGCTGCAATTGCGCGGTGGCACTGCCCAGTTCGTGAATGCTCAGCGTGCGACTGCCATCGCTGCGAATCAGGCCCATGGCCGAGGGATCAAGACCTTCATCGAGCAGATCCTGCAAGGCATGGATCCGCGCCGGTTGCGCGGTGATTTCCTGGCCGGCGGCGAGTTCGTCAAGCATGTTGATCAGCGCTTCATGGGCCAGTTGCGCCTCGTGAAAAAACCGCTCGCTGACCGCCAGGCTGCTTTCTTCCACCGCGCCATAGAGGTCGAGCAAGGCTTCGCACAAGCCGTCGACCGGCGACAGATCGGCGAGATGCGCGCCCTCGCCCAGGGTGGTCAGTTCATCGAGCAAGGCGCTGAGTTCCTGGCGCTCGCCGGGGTGTTGCTGCCAGCGCTGCAACAGGCTTTCGGCGTCGAGCAGGATGTCCATGCCCTGGGCGAGGAAGTTGTTGATCAGTTGCGGATCACGTTTGACGCGCAAGCCGGTGTCGGGAGCCTCGAGGTTCGCTTGCAGACGCTCGGCAAGCAGCGCATCGGTGCGCTTGATCAGCGATTGCGCGCCGACAATCGGCGCCAGCGGATCGTGCTTGAGCTGACGCAGGCCGACGCGAAACAGGCCTTCGGCTTCAAGCAGCAACTCCACTTCATCAAGGTCTAGCGGCAACTGGTGCGCCTTGAATTCCCGGGCCAGTTGATCCAGCGACGCGGCGAGTTCAGCCATCGGCAACACACCGGCCATCGAGGCGCTGCCCTTGAGCGTGTGCAGCGCGCGTTGCAGCTCATCGCTGGCCTGCAACGGCACGTGCTCGGCAGCCTGATCGAGGAAACGGTTGAGGCTGGCGAGGTGGGTTTCGGCTTCGTTGCGGAAGATCTCCAGCAACAACGGATCAAGCGCGGCGACGTCATCGGTGTCTTCGGCGGCCAGCGGCTCATCGCCCTTGGCCAGCGCATGGGCGCGGGCGGCGATCTGGTCGACGTCGCTGCGCTGACGCTGTCGATGGGTGGCGAATTCGCTGATCAGCTCGGGCAGCAGTAACACTGTGTCGTCGAGCAACTCGCGCAGCACTGCGCCGGGTTCGACGCTTTGCTCCAGCACGCGGTTGAGCAGGTTTTCCACGGCCCAGGCCAGTTCGCCGAGGACCAACGCGCGGACCATACGCCCGCTGCCCTTCAAGGTGTGGAAGGCGCGGCGCAGTTCAGTCAGCGCGGCGCGGTCCTGCGGGTTGGCGGTCCAGCGCGGCAGGTATTCGTGGAGGACTTCGAGGACCTCGTCGGTCTCTTCGAGGAACACCTCGCGCAGCTCATCATCGACCGGTTCTTCGTCGGCCGGCGGCGGCATCAGGCTGCCGGGGGTCGTGCGTGCCGGCGGATTGAGCGCCGACAGCGGACTGGCCAGCACTTCGGCCAGCGACTGCACGACTTCGGGGTCATCGAGCGTTTGCAGATCCTGCATGACCCGCGCTTCGCTGGGGCTAAGCACCTCGTCGAGCACCGGCACCTGAGCCTCGCCGGGCTGCTCGCGTGGAAAGAAGCCGAGGCTGGCAAGGCCGTTCCGGGCGACATCGAGCAGATGCTCGGCGGGTGCCTGTGGGTCATCGCTCAGGCGTTCGAGGTAATACTCGAGGCTGCTGATCACATCGGCCAAGTGATCGAGTTGTTCCCAACCCGGCTCGTGGGCATCGAGCATCAGATGCTCGCGGATAAAACCATTGCAGGCTTCAACCAGACTCGCCGCACGCGTCAGCGGAATCATCGCCAGCGCCCCGCGCACCTGGGTCAGCAGGTCGGGCAGTGGTTGCAGATGCTGGCGGTCCCAATCGGCGTCGATGTAGTCGACGATCAGGTCCTTGGCCTGTTGCAGGCAAATGCGCGCTTCCTTGATCACGATCTGGTGGATCTGTGTCAGGTCGGTGGTCGGCAGGCGCGCGTCGTCGGCGCTTTGCGTTTCCACTGTGCCGACCATGCCGGCCAGCGTCGCTTCGACGTAGAGCAAGGCCCCGGCAACGTCCATGAGGATCGCGTCATTCGGTTCGCGCTGGCCCTGAGCGAGGCTGAGCACTACCGCCAGTTGGTCGATGATGACTTTGCGCGGCTGGCCGAAACCCAGCACCGCGAGGGTGTCGGCGATCTGCCGCAGCGGTGCGAGCAGACTGTCCAGATCCGAGGCGTGCTGGCGGTCGCTGCGCACGAACAGGTCGAGGCGCTCCTTGACCCGCACCAGCTCTTCGCAAAGCGCGGCCAGCACCGAGCGCATGGCATCGCGATCGGGGCCGGCGAGGCGCGCGCGTTCTTCATCGACCATCGCGCTGTCAGGCAACGCGTCGTCCAGGGAGTAGCGATCTTTCATGGTCAGCATCTGCCCGGTGGGATGTTCGGCTTTGGCAATATAGAACAGCAGGCTTTTGAGCAGTTCTGGCGGGGGCGGCTGGTTGAGTCCGGCCATGCCTTGTTCGAGCAGGCGCTTAAGTTCTTTGTCGGCGTCCTTGAACAGACTGCGCAGCGCCGGGCTGTTGCCGATGGCGCCTTCGCGCATGCCCTCGACCAGCGCCGAGGCGACGTGCCACAGCGGACTCAAGGGCGAATCGCCGCTCAGCGTTTCAAGGCGGGTGAAGACTTTACTCAGGTAATCGAGGTGAGTCTGATCATCCTGTTCGCGCATCAGACCGACCAGAGCCATCTGCAGCATCTGCCGCAGTTTGCGCAGCACATTGGCCAGCTCTGGCGGTTCGAGCAGGGCCAGCGCCTCTGCGCTCAGCGGTGCCGGTTCGGGCAACTGCGGGCTGAACAGACTGGTCTCCGAGAGCAGGCTTTCGCCGCGAGCGCTGCGCAGGTCATTGATCAGCGGTAACACCACCAGCGGCAGGTCGCGGCGGGCATTTTGCACGCGATCGAGATACGTCGGCAGTTGCCCCATGGCTTGCAGCAACAGGTGCAGGGCTTCGTCGCGGTGCAGCACGCGTTCTTGCTGCAAGGCCTCGACCAGTTGCTCCATTTCTTCGGCAAGCAACGCGGCGCCGTAGAATTCGACCATTTGCAGACTGCCGTGCACCTGATGAACGTACGCCAGGCATTCGTCCAGCCCGGGAAAGGCCTGCGGATCGTCAAGCACGGCTTCGATCGCCTGATGCGCCAGCCTCAGCGTTTCGGCAATTTCGCCCTTGACCCATTCCAGGGCCACATAGTCGTGCCGATCCCCCATAACCACTCCACTCACGCTTTGTCTGTCGTCGCCGGCAGGGTGAAACCGGATACCGAGCGACGCAACTGACTGGCCATTTTTGCCAGATTGCCGATGCTCTCAGCGGTGGCCGTGGAGCCCGACGAGGTCTGCGAGGTGATCTGCTGGATCACGTTCATCGTCAGCGAGATCTGCCCGGCCGAAGACGTCTGCTGCTGGGCCGCGTTGGAAATGCTCTGGATCAGCGCCGCCAGGGTTTTCGAAACGCCTTCGATTTCTTCCAGGGCCACACCGGCATCCTGCGCCAGTCGCGCGCCGCGCACCACTTCGGTGGTGGTCTGCTCCATGGAAATCACCGCTTCGTTGGTGTCGGCCTGAATCGCCCGCACCAGTGTTTCGATCTGCCGGGTGGCGGCGGAGGATCGTTCAGCCAGACGCTGGACTTCGTCGGCAACCACGGCAAACCCGCGCCCGGCATCGCCGGCCATCGACGCCTGAATCGCCGCGTTGAGGGCGAGGATGTTGGTCTGGTCGGCAATGTCATCGATCAGGCTGACGATGTCGCCGATTTCCTGGGACGACTCGCCAAGGCGCTTGATGCGCTTGGCGGTGTCCTGAATCTGTTCGCGAATGTTGTCCATGCCGTGGATGGTGTTGTGCACCACCTCGTTGCCCTTGTTGGCAATTTCCACGGAACGCTCGGCCACCGCCGACGATTCGGCGGCGTTGGCCGAGACCTGATCGATGGACTCGGCCATGTCGCTGATCGCCGTCGAGGCTTCGGAAATCTGCTGGGCCTGTTGCTCCGAAGCCTGCGCCAGGTGCATGGCGGTGGCCTGGGTTTCCTGCACGGCAGCGGCGACCTGGCCGGCGGTGAGGTTGATGGTCGCGACCAGATCACGCAACTGGTCGACGGAATAGTTGATCGAGTCGGCGATGGTGCCGGTGAAGTCTTCGGTCACCGAAGCGGTGACGGTGAGGTCGCCGTCGGCGAGGTCTTCGATCTCGTCGAGCAGGCGCATGATTGCGTTCTGGTTGCGCTCGTTTTTCTCGGCGGTCTCGCGCAACTGGCGGTTGGTTTCGCGAACCATCACCAGCCCAATGAGGATGATCGAGGCCAGCGCCAGCAAGCCCAGCACGTAGCCACCGATGGTGTCGGTGTTGCGCCCGCTGGCGAGGTTCTCAAAACCAGTGGCCAGGTGCGAGGCTTCGTCGAGCAGGGTTTGCGACAGGCTGAAAATGTTGGTGGCCGACTCGCGCACCTTGAACAACTCCGGCGAGGTTTCGAGGATTTCATCCACGGAGCCGGAGACGAACTGGAACAGTTCGGAGATTTCGCTCAAACGCGCACGGGCGTCGCGGTCTTCGACCTGGCTGATTTTCAGCGCCGGGTTGCCCTGCAACATGCCATTGAGCACCTGACCGAAACGGGTGGCGTCGCGACCAAACGCGTCGGCGGCCTGCTGGGAGTTTTCGTCGCCGGCCAGCACGGTGTTGACCGCGCCGAGGATGCGCTCGGCCAGCAGCGATTGACGCTGGGCCATCGCCACCTGGCCCGCCGGAGCGCCGCGCTGGAGCAGAATTTCCACGACCTTTTCGTATTCGATCTGCAATTGCGGCACGGTTTCGGCCAGGGTCGCGGCGACCTGGTGCAGCGACAGCACGGTCTGCTCGCTGGTGAGGATCGCATCAGTGTTTTTCAGCAGGCGTTCCCAGTCCAGTTGCACCGCACGCATTTCCGGGCGCACGGCAGCCGGTGCCGGCGGCAGCCCGGTATTCGGGTCGCCTTTTTTCAAGTAACCCCAGCGCTGGGCAAAATCGTTGCGCGCATCGCTGAGCAATTTGAATGCTGCCGCCTTGCCTGCCGCCGCTTCGGTGGCGTTTTTGGCGATGCGTTGCGAAAGCACGCGCAGCTCACCGGCGTGGCCGATGTACTGCTTGTCGTAGTTCGCCTGGGTGTTGAGGTAGGCGAAGTTGGCGAACAGCAGCATGATGAACACGATCAGTGCGATAAACAGCACGATGATCTGCGCGCGACTGCGCGATCCTTCTGCCGACTTGCCTGTTTTTGCTGTTGTCATCGGTCCTCGCCTATGAAACCTGCCACCTTCAAATGTGGGAGCGGGCTTTGTGGCGAGGGGATTTATCCCCGTTCGGCTGCGAAGCAGTCGCAAAAATATCGCATGCGCTGACAGTCGTCAGGCGTTGCAGATTTTGGGGCCGCTGCGCGACCCAACGGGGATAAATCCCCTCGCCACATGGCCCGCGTCCACATGGGTTCAGTTGTTCCTGCTATATCGCAACACCCATGAACACCGGGGACCTGGCCAGTGCAAACAGGCTGAACACCCGCCAGTTCTGTTCGCGGCGGAAATAGCCTTTGACGAACTCGGCCTTCGAACCCTGGCGCTTGCTGATCGACAGCGGCTCGAAACTGCCCTGCTCGAAATGCTGCAAGCCAATGACCTCGTCGACCATCAGCCCGGCAAACACATCCCCATGTTCCACCACCAATACCCGCCGTTGTTTACGCAGTGGCGACAGCTCGTGGCCGAAGAACCCGCACAGGTCCATGATCGGCAGCAGCCGCCCGCGCAGATTAGCCACACCCTTGACCCACGGTTTGACCCCGGGCAACTGGGTGAAGCGCGGCTCGTGCAGCACTTCGCTGACTTCGCCCATCGGCGCCACATACCAATGCTCGCCCAGGCGAAAGCCGATGCCGCTCCAGCGATCCTGGCGTGCCGCTTGCGACGGCAGGTCCGCCGCCAGCAAGCGGCAGCGCTGGTCGATCTGCCAGAGCAGTTCGAACGCGGTCAGCGATTCGCTCATGATCGCGCGATCAGCCTTTGAGCACGTTGTTGAGGGTCTTGATCAGGGTGTCTTCGTCGACCGGTTTGGTCAGATAGTCCTTGGCGCCCTGACGGGTGCCCCAGACCTTGTCGGTTTCCTGATCCTTGGTGGTGATGATGATCACCGGGATGTGTGCGGTGTCGGCGTCCTTGGTCAGCTGACGGGTCGCCTGAAAACCGTTGAGGCCGGGCATGACGATGTCCATCAGCACCGCGTCGGGTTTTTCCTGACGGGCCAGGGCCACGCCATCGGCGCCGTTCTCGGCCTTGAGTACTTCATGGCCGTGCTTTTCGAGCATGCCGGTCAGTTTGTACATTTCAGTCGGCGAATCATCGACGATCAGGATACGTGCCATGGTCTTCCCCATTTTTCTGGTCGACTGCCGGCCCGCTGGCCGAGCGTCACTGTGCGTGTCTTACTGCGGCAAAACAGCGGCGAAGCCCGGAACATGGGCCTGGATCGCATTGAGCAGTTCTTCTTTGCTGAACGGCTTGGTCAAAAATTGATCAGAACCGACAATCCGCCCCTTGGCCTTGTCGAACAGCCCGTCCCTGGAGGACAGCATGATCACCGGCGTGGCCTTGAAGGCGCTGTTGTTCTTGATCAAGGCGCAGGTCTGATAGCCATCCAGACGCGGCATCATGATGTCGACAAAGATGATCCCCGGATGGTGGTCGGCGATCTTCGCCAGCGCATCGAAACCGTCGATGGCGGTGATCACTTCGCAACCGACATTCTTCAACAATGTTTCGGCGGTGCGGCGAATCGTTTTCGAGTCGTCGATCACCATGACCTTCAAGGCGCTGGACTGCTGTTCCATAAGAGGGTTCTACCGTCGCCTTTGCGAATCAAATTGTCCGTTTTGCTGTGAATTTTGGCCCCAAACCCTTGATAGCCAAGGGGCGGCGCGCTCTGCCAGCCTTTTTAGCACAGTCTCCAGATGCAATCTATCGACGGGTTTTTCCTTGACCCGAAACACGCCCGGCGCCACTCTGGCGGCACTTTTTCAATACCGATCCGGTAGCCAAATTTCGAGGAAAACCCAATGAGCGTTCGCGTCGGGATTGTCATGGACCCTATCGCCAGCATCTCCTATAAAAAGGATAGCTCGCTGGCCATGCTGCTGGCCGCGCAGAAGCGTGGCTGGGAATTGTTCTATATGGAGCAGCGCGACCTGTATCAGGGCGAAGGCCAGGCACGGGCGCGGATGAAGCCGCTGAAAGTGTTCGCCAATCCGGAAAAATGGTTCGAACTGGACGCCGAGCAGGACCAGCTGCTGAGCGACCTGGACGTGATCCTGATGCGCAAGGATCCGCCGTTCGACATGGAATTCGTCTACTCCACTTATCTGCTGGAGCAGGCCGAAGCCGCCGGCGTGCTGGTGGTCAACAAGCCACAGAGCCTGCGCGACTGCAATGAAAAGCTGTTCGCCACGCTGTTCCCGCAGTGCACGCCACCGACCGTGGTCAGCCGCCGCGCCGACGTGTTGCGCGAATTTGCGGCGAAACACGGTGACGTGATCCTCAAGCCGCTCGACGGCATGGGCGGCACTTCGATTTTCCGCCATCGTGCCGGCGACCCGAACCTGTCAGTGATCCTGGAAACCCTGACCGCACTCGGCGGCCAGCAGATCATGGGCCAGGCCTACCTGCCGGCGATCAAGGACGGCGACAAACGCATCCTGATGATCGACGGCGAGCCGGTGGATTACTGCCTGGCGCGCATTCCCGCCCAGGGCGAAACCCGTGGCAACCTCGCTGCCGGCGGCCGTGGCGAAGCGCGTCCGTTGAGCGACAAGGATCGCTGGATCGCCGCCCAGGTCGGCCCGACCCTACGCGAGAAAGGCCTGCTGTTCGTCGGCCTCGACGTGATTGGCGAACACCTGACCGAAATCAACGTCACCAGCCCGACCTGCATCCGCGAAATCGACAATGCGTTTGGCACTGATATCGGCGGCATGCTGATGGATGCCATCGATAAAAAGCTGCAAGCGGCCGGCAAAAAGCCACAAGCTTGATGCACGTCACATGCAGTCTGTCGCTTGAAGCGTGAAGCCCAAGGCGCGAAACCAACATTGCGTTATCATGCGCAGCCTCTGAAAAACGCGATGTTGGTTTTTTTGTCATGACCCTCCCGTCCGATCTGCCCGCTGAACTCGCCCATCGTGGCGTGCGCCCGGCCGATCGCCTCGGTTTTACCCTGTTTCTCGCGGCGCTGATTCATTTGGCGCTGCTGCTGGGTGTCGGCTTCACCCTGGTCGAGCCGCAGCAGATCAGCAAAACCCTGGAAATCACCCTGGCCACTTTCAAGGCCGAGAAGAAACCTGAGAAGGCTGATTTCCTCGCCCAGGAAAATCAGGAAGGCAGCGGCACGCTGGACAAGAAGGCGATTCCCAAGACCACCGAAGTCGCGCCGTTCCAGGACAACCAAGTCAAGAAGGTCACCCCGCCGCCGGCCGCCAAGCCAGAAGTGCAGGAAGCTGCGCCCAAGGCAGCGGTGACCACCGTCGCGCCGAAACCGAAAAAGGCGCCGACCAAAAAAGAAGAAAGCAAAACCGAAGTCAAACCGACAGTCGACGCGCCGACGTTCGACAGCTCACAGCTGTCCAGCGACATCGCCAGCCTCGAAGCGGAACTGGCCAAGGAACAACAGCTGTACGCCAAACGCCCGCGCATCCACCGCTTGAGCGCCGCTTCGACCATGCGCGACAAAGGCGCCTGGTACAAGGACGACTGGCGCAAGAAGGTCGAGCGCATCGGCAACCTCAATTATCCCGAAGAAGCACGGCGCAAACAGATCTACGGCAATTTGCGTCTGATGGTCTCGATCAACCGCGACGGTTCGCTGTATGAAGTGCTGGTGCTCGAATCCTCCGGCCAGCCGCTGCTCGATCAGGCCGCGCAGCGCATCGTCCGCCTGGCCGCGCCGTTTGCACCGTTTACCGGGGATCTGTCGGATATCGACCGCCTGGAAATCATCCGCACCTGGAAATTTGCCCGGGGCGACAAGCTGTCCAGCAACTGACACACCGCAAATCCCTTGTAGGAGTGAGCCTGCTCGCGATAGCGGTGTGCCAGAACCTGAATATTTGACTGACACTCCGCTATCGCGAGCAGGCTCACTCCTACAGTTGATCGGTGTGTTGCTTACATCTCCAGCTTGTCAGTTCGCCCCTCGAACGCCACACTAGCGCACATGAAAAACGTCAGCCCCAGCTACCTCAAGCATCACTTCCTGATCGCCATGCCACACATGGCCGACCCGAATTTTGCCCACACCTTGACCTACATCGTCGAGCACACGGCCAATGGCGCGATGGGGTTGGTGGTGAACAGGCCGCAAGAGTTGAGTCTGGCCGACATCCTCGAACAACTGCGCCCGGACATCGAGCCGCCGGCCCTGTGCGAGCATGTGCCGATCTTCATCGGCGGGCCGGTGCAGACCGATCGCGGCTTTGTCCTGCATCCCGCCGGCCAGATCTTCCAGGCCACCGCGCAGCTGGAAGGCGATCTGGCCCTGTCCACGTCGCAGGACGTGCTGTTCGCCATCGCTGATGGCGTCGGCCCGTCGAAAAGCCTGATCACCCTCGGCTACGCTGGCTGGGAAGCCGGGCAACTGGAAGCCGAACTGGCCGATAACGCCTGGCTGACCTGTCCGTATAACGCCGACATCCTCTTCAATACCAGCAGCGAGTTGCGCCTGGAAGCGGCGGCGCGGCATTTGGGGGTCGACCTCAATCTGTTGACCAGCCAGGCAGGTCACGCCTGATGGCCCTGCGCCTGATTCTCGGCTTCGACTATGGCACCAAACAGATCGGCGTCGCGGTCGGCCAGGTCATTACCGGCCAGGCCCGCGAGCTGTGCACCTTGAAAGCGCAGAACGGCGTGCCGAACTGGGATCAGGTCGAAGCGCTGATAAAAGAATGGAAGCCCGACGCCGTGGTGGTCGGCCTGCCGCTGAACATGGACGGCACGCCCAGCGACATGTGCGTACGCGCCGAGAAGTTCGCCCGACGTCTCAACGGCCGCTACAACCTGCCCTTCTATACTCACGACGAACGCCTGACCACCTTTGAAGCCAAAGGCGAGCGGCTGGTGCGTGGCGGGCAGAAAGGCAGTTACCGCGACAACCCGGTGGACGCCATCGCCGCCGCTCTGCTGTTGCAGGGCTGGCTCGATGAAAACACTGCATTGTTTGAATCCTGACAAGCGCTTCGGCGCTTTTCTTTTGGTTATAAACCGAGCCTTGTCCGGCAGGACGCGGCCCGGATTCACGAAGGAGCAACCATGAGCCTGCCCAATCCCGCCGATCTGATCAGCCAGATGGCGACCCGCCTCAAGGCGCACCTTGCCCAGCGTGACATCAGCGAACCGCGTTACATCGGCATCCGCACTGGCGGCATCTGGGTCGCGCAGGCGCTGCTCAAGGAGCTGGCCAGCGATGCGCCACTGGGCACGCTGGATGTGTCCTTCTACCGCGACGACTTCAGCCAGAACGGCCTGCACCCGCAAGTGCGCCCGTCTGCCCTGCCCTTCGAGATCGAAGGCCAGCATCTGGTGCTGATCGACGACGTGCTGATGAGCGGTCGGACCATCCGCGCCGCCATGAACGAACTGTTCGATTACGGCCGCCCCGCCAGCGTCACCCTGGTCTGCCTGCTGGACCTGGACGCCGGTGAGCTGCCGATCCGCCCGAACGTGGTCGGCGCCACCCTGACACTGGCCGCCAACCAGCGGGTCAAGCTGTCCGGCCCCGAGCCGCTGACGCTTGAACTGCAAGACGTCACCCTTTAATCCGCCCTATTGAGAGTCCCCCTCGCGATGACGCCTCTAGATACCAAGCGCCCGCTGCAGCTCAATGATCAGGGCCAGCTGCGCCACTTCCTCTCACTCGATGGCCTGCGCCGCGAGTTGCTGACGGAAATCCTCGACACTGCCGACTCGTTCCTCGAAGTCGGTGCCCGGGCGGTGAAAAAAGTCCCGTTGCTGCGCGGCAAGACCGTGTGTAACGTGTTCTTCGAAAACTCCACGCGCACCCGCACCACGTTTGAACTGGCAGCCCAACGGCTGTCGGCGGACGTGATCACCCTGAACGTGTCGACATCGTCGGCAAGCAAGGGCGAAACGTTGCTCGATACCTTGCGCAACCTTGAAGCCATGGCCGCCGACATGTTCGTTGTGCGCCACGGCGATTCCGGCGCTGCGCACTTCATCGCCGAGCACGTCTGCCCGCAAGTGGCGATCATCAACGGCGGCGATGGCCGTCATGCGCACCCGACGCAAGGCATGCTCGACATGCTCACCATCCGTCGGCACAAGGGCGGATTCGAAAATCTCTCGGTGGCCATCGTTGGCGACATCCTGCATTCGCGGGTGGCGCGCTCGAACATGCTTGCGCTGAAAACCCTCGGTTGCCCGGACATCCGCGTAATCGCGCCGAAAACCCTGCTGCCGATCGGCATCGAGCAATACGGCGTCAAGGTCTACACCGACATGGCCGAAGGCCTGAAAGACGTCGATGTGGTGATCATGCTGCGCCTGCAACGGGAGCGCATGACCGGCGGCCTGCTGCCGAGCGAGGGCGAGTTCTATCGCCTGTTCGGCCTGACCACCGCGCGTCTGGCCGGGGCCAAACCGGATTGCATCGTCATGCACCCGGGGCCGATCAACCGCGGCGTGGAGATCGAGTCGGCGGTGGCCGACGGTCCGCACTCGGTGATCCTCAATCAGGTGACCTACGGCATCGCGATTCGTATGGCCGTGCTGTCCATGGCCATGAGCGGGCAGACTGCGCAACGTCAATTCGAGCAGGAGAACGCCCAGTGAAGCTCAGCATCCTCGGCGCACGCGTCATCGATCCAAGCAGCGGCCTGGATCAAATCACCGACATCCACGTTGAAGCCTGCAAGATCGTCGCCCTTGGCGCCGCGCCGGCCGGTTTCAGCGCAGTAGAAACCATCGATGCCAAAGGCTTGGTCGCCGCGCCTGGCCTGGTCGACCTCAACGTTGCCCTGCGCGAGCCGGGCTATAGCCGTAAAGGCTCGATCGTCAGCGAGACCCGCGCCGCCGCTGCCGGTGGCGTGACCAGCCTGTGCTGCCCGCCGAAGACCAAACCGGTGCTCGACACCTCGGCCGTGGCTGAGCTGATCCTCGACCGCGCCCGCGAAGCCGGCAACACCAAGGTGTTTCCGATTGGCGCGCTGAGCAAAGGTCTCGACGGAGAGCAACTGGCCGAACTGGTGGCCTTGCGTGACGCCGGTTGTGTGGCGTTCGGCAACGGTCTGGAGAGTTTCCGCAACAGCCGCACCCTGTGCCGGGCGCTGGAATACGCGGCGACCTTCGATCTGACGGTGATTTTCAACTCGCAGGATCACGATTTGGCCGAGGGCGGTCTGGCCCATGAAGGCGCCGTTGCCAGTTTCCTCGGCCTGCCGGGCATCCCTGAAACCGCCGAAACCGTGGCGCTCGCTCGCGATCTGCTGCTGGTCGAGCAAACCGGCGTGCGTGCGCACTTCAGCCAGCTGACCAGCGCTCGCGGCGTGGCGTTGATCGCCCAGGCGCAGGCCCGTGGCCTGAAAGTCACCGCCGATGTCGCGCTGTATCAGTTGATCCTGACTGACGAAGCGCTGATCGACTTCAACAGCCTCTATCACGTGCAACCGCCGCTGCGTACCCGCGCTGACCGCGATGGCCTGCGCGAGGCGGTCAAGTCCGGCGTGGTTTCGGCGATCTCCAGCCATCACCAGCCCCACGAGCGCGACGCCAAACTGGCACCGTTCGGCGCGACCGAGCCGGGCATCAGCAGTGTTGAACTGTTGCTGCCACTGGCGATGACGCTGGTGGAGGATGGTTTGCTCGATCTGCCGACGCTGCTGGCGCGTCTTAGTGCAGGCCCGGCGCAAGCGCTGCGCTTGCCGGCGGGCAAACTGGCAGTGGGCGGTGCGGCGGATATCGTGTTGTTCGATCCGAAGGCTTCGACGGTGGCGGGTGAGCAGTGGCTGTCGAAGGGCGAGAACTGCCCATTCATCGGCCACAGTCTGCCGGGGGTGGTGCGCTATACGCTGGTGGATGGGCGGATCACCCACCAGGCCTAACCTGCTGCTGAGGAACTTGTGGCGAGGGGATTTATCCCCGTTCGGCTGCGAAGCAGTCGCGAAGCCATCGCGCGCGGTGGATCATATCCACCGCGTTCTCAAATTCAGGACCGCTTCGCGGCCCAACGGGGATAAATCCCCTCGCCACAACTTATTGGAAGGCGCCGCGATTCTGCGCGTTACGCACCGACACCTGATCGTTCAACGTCCAGAAGTCATACAGCACGCCCAAAAAGAACAACCCGCCCGTCAGCAGATACAGCAAACCGCTGATCCATTTGCCCTGATACATCCGGTGCACGCCGAACACACCGAGGAAGGTCAGCAGGATCCACGCGACGTTGTACTCGATCGGCCCGGCGGTAAAGCGCAGGTCTGCTTCGCGATCCATCGCCGGGATCAGAAACACGTCGATCAGCCAGCCAATCCCCAGCAAACCGAAGGTGAAAAACCAGATCGTCCCGGTCACCGGCTTGCCGTAATAAAAGCGGTGCGCGCCGGTGAAGCCGAAAATCCACAGCAGATAGCCGATGACTTTGCTGTGGGTGTCTTTTTCCTGCACACGGGGTAGCTGATAGCTGTTCATTAAGACCTCATTGCACTCGATAGATAAATATTCTTCATTTCTTTGTGACTTTTTTACAGGTGCCCGACGTATGGCAAATGTTACCGTTGCTAGCGCGAAACCCTTGTAGAACCTGACTTCTGTCGGACAATTGCGTACTTTTTGCGCTTTTTTGGTTCCGTAGCAGGCCGAATGAATCGATGAACGGCCTCGGAGCGGCAAAAAAAGCTGTTATAAAGTTGCGCGCTACCACTCAAGAGCCACGCCTAATGCGACCATTTTTCAAGACATGGCTAACTATTTGCCTATTAATGCCACTGGCCGCCCACGCCACCAATCGTGAGCAACGTCTTCCCAACGTCAACGGCTTCACCCCTAAATCCCATGCTTCGGCTCCTTCGAGCAAAAGCAGCAAGAGCAAAACCACCACGCTGAGCAGCAAGAGCCACAGCAAGCTGGTGCCACCGATGGCGAGCAAGGAAAGCAGTAACGTGCTGAGCCGTGCGGTGAACGTTCTCGGTACACCTTATCGTTGGGGCGGCAGCAGCCCAAGTAAAGGCTTTGATTGCAGCGGCCTGGTGAAATACGCGTTCAACGACGCCACCTTCGACCTGCCACGCACCTCCAATGCCATGGCCAGCGGTCACGGCGAGAAAGTCGAACGCAAGGATCTGAAGCCGGGCGACCTGATTTTCTTCAACATCAAGAGCCGTCGGGTCAATCACGTTGCCATCTACCTGGGCAACGACCGCTTCATCCACGCCCCTCGCCGTGGCAAAGCGGTAAGCATCGACACGCTGAACAAACCGTACTGGCAGAAGCACTACGTCGTGGCCAAACGGGTGTTGCCGAAAGAGCAACAGCAGTTGCGCGTAGTCCAGCGCTAACACGCGATCAAACTGTGGCGAGGGAGCTTGCTCCCGCTTGAGTGCGCAGCGCTCACAAGCTTGTGGGCCCGCTGCGCAGCCCAGCGGGAGCAAGCTCCCTCGCCACAGGTCCGAGTTATCTCCTCAGAAATTATCCGGGGTACGCGCCTTTTCCCGCGCGTGCTCGCGACTGATCAAGCCCTTGGTCACCAGATCCTTCAGGCACATGTCCAGTGTCTGCATGCCCAACGACCCGCCGGTCTGAATCGCCGAATACATCTGCGCCACCTTGTCTTCGCGGATCAGATTGCGGATCGCCGACGTGCCGAGCATGATTTCGTGCGCCGCCACCCGCCCGCCGCCGATCTTCTTGATCAGCGTCTGCGACACCACCGCCAGCAATGACTCCGAGAGCATCGAGCGGACCATCGACTTCTCGTCCCCGGGAAACACGTCGACCACGCGGTCGATGGTCTTGGCCGCCGAGGTCGTGTGCAACGTGCCGAACACCAGATGCCCGGTCTCAGCGGCGGTCAGCGCCAGGCGAATGGTTTCCAGATCGCGCATCTCGCCCACCAGAATCACGTCCGGATCCTCACGTAGCGCCGAACGAAGCGCCGTGGCGAAACTGCGGGTATCGCGATGAACTTCGCGCTGATTGATCAGGCATTTGCGCGACTCATGAACAAATTCGATCGGATCTTCAATGGTCAGAATGTGGTGATGCCGATGGGTGTTCAGGTAATCGATCATTGCCGCCAACGTAGTCGATTTGCCGGAGCCGGTCGGCCCGGTCACCAGCACCAGCCCGCGCGGCGCATCGGTGATCTTGCGGAAAACATCGCCCATGCCGAGGTCTTCCATGCTCAGCACTTTCGACGGAATGGTGCGGAACACCGCGCCAGCGCCACGGTTCTGGTTGAACGCGTTGACCCGAAACCGCGCGACACCGGGCACATCGAAGGAAAAATCGGTTTCCAGATTTTTCTCGAAGTCGACCCGCTGGGTGTCGTTCATGATGTCGTAGATCAATTCGTGTACTTGCTTGTGGTCCAGCGCTGGCAGATTGATCCGCCGCACATCGCCATCGACACGGATCATCGGCGGCAGACCGGCCGACAGGTGCAGGTCGGAAGCGCCCTGTTTGGCGCTGAAGGCCAGCAGTTCAGTGATATCCATAGCGTCCCTCAATTCCAGTAGAATGCCGCGAACCTACAGACCGCCGGCGCCTCTTGATGTCCACGATAGCAGACAACATCGCCCTCGTTAGTTCACGCATTCAGGCCGCGACTGCCGCTGCCGGACGACCTGAAAACAGCGTCCAGCTACTCGCCGTGAGCAAGACCAAACCTGCCCAGGCCCTGCGTGAAGCCTACGCCGCCGGCCTGCGCGACTTCGGTGAGAACTACCTGCAGGAGGCCTTGAGCAAACAGCTGGAGCTGGCCGACCTGCCCTTGATCTGGCACTTCATCGGCCCCATTCAATCGAACAAGACTCGCGCGATTGCCGAGCATTTCGACTGGGTGCACTCCGTGGATCGCCTGAAAATTGCCCAACGCCTGTCCGAACAACGCCCGGCCGAGCTGCCGCCACTGAACATCTGCATTCAGGTCAATGTCAGCGGCGAAGCGAGTAAATCCGGCTGCACTCCGGCCGATCTGCCAGCGCTGGCCGAGGCCATCAGTCAACTGCCGCGTTTGCGTCTGCGCGGGCTGATGGCAATTCCCGAGCCGACCGAAGAGCGCGCCGAGCAAGATGCCGCCTTCGCCGCCGTGCAGACATTGCAGGCGAGCCTCAATCTGCCACTCGACACATTGTCCATGGGCATGAGCCACGACCTCGAGTCGGCCATCGCCCAAGGCGCCACCTGGGTGCGGATCGGTACCGCGCTGTTTGGCGCCAGAGATTACTCCCAGTCTTGAACGTTTGCAGATAAGGACCACACATGAGCAACACACGTATTGCGTTTATCGGTGCGGGCAACATGGCGGCCAGTCTGATTGGCGGCTTGCGCGCCAAGGGTCTGGAAGCGGCGCAGATCCGCGCCAGCGATCCGGGCGAAGAAACCCGCGCCAAAGTCAGCGCCGAGCACGGCATCGAAACCTTCGCCGAAAATGCCCAGGCCATCGACGGCGTCGATGTCATCGTACTGGCGGTCAAGCCACAGGCGATGAAAGCCGTGTGCGAGGCGCTCCGCCCGAGCCTGAAGCCGCATCAACTGGTGGTCTCGATTGCCGCCGGCATCACGTGCGCGAGCATGACCGCATGGCTCGGCGAACAGCCGATCGTGCGCTGCATGCCCAATACCCCGGCGCTGCTGCGTCAGGGCGTCAGCGGCTTGTACGCCACCGGCGAGGTAACCGCCGAGCAGCGTCAGCAAGCCGAAGACCTGCTGTCCGCCGTTGGCATCGCCCTGTGGCTGGAAGAAGAGCAGCAACTCGACGCAGTCACGGCGGTCTCAGGCTCTGGCCCGGCGTACTTCTTCCTGCTGATCGAAGCCATGACCGCTGCCGGCGTGAAACTCGGCCTGCCCAAGGCAATCGCTGAACAGCTGACCGCGCAAACCGCGCTGGGCGCCGCGCACATGGCGGTGTCCAGCGACGTTGACGCCGCCGAACTGCGCCGCCGCGTGACCTCGCCAAACGGCACGACGGAAGCGGCGATCAAATCATTCCAGGCTGGCGGCTTCGCAGCGCTGGTCGAAACCGCACTCGGCGCCGCCGCGCACCGCTCGGCCGAAATGGCCGAACAACTGGGCAAATAAGGAGCCTTTCATGATCGGATTGAACACCGCAGCGGTTTACGTGCTGCAAACCCTCGGCAGCCTGTATTTGCTGATCGTGCTGCTGCGCTTCGTCCTGCAACTGGTGCGGGCGAATTTCTATAACCCGCTGTGCCAGTTCATCGTCAAAGCCACCCAGCCGCTGCTCAAGCCTCTGCGCCGGATCATCCCGAGCCTGTTCGGCCTCGACATGTCGTCGCTGGTGCTGGCGATCCTGGTGCAACTGCTGCTGATGGCGCTGACCCTGCTGCTGACCTATGGCACCACCGGCAATCCGCTGCAACTGTTGATCTGGTCGCTGATCGGCGTCACCGCGCTGTTCCTGAAGATTTTCTTCTTCGCCCTGATCATCAGCGTGATCCTGTCGTGGGTCGCACCGGGCAGCCACAATCCGGGTGCCGAACTGGTCAACCAGATCTGCGAACCGGCACTGGCGCCGTTCCGCCGCGTCCTGCCGAACCTGGGCGGCCTGGACCTGTCGCCGATCTTCGCTTTCCTCGCGCTGAAATTGATCGACATGCTGGTGATCAACAATCTGGCGGCGATGACGATGATGCCGGAGATCTTGCGTTTGCTGATGTGAGGTGGTGCGTTCGGTCTGACTGACCGAGTCGCCTTTTTCGCGAGCAGGCTCGCTCCCACAGGGGATTGCATTTCGACTGTGGGAGCGAGCCTGCTCGCGAATGGCCGCACCTCGGTCCAGAGCGAACACGCCAGCCTGATCGTTGCTTGCCGCTAACCCCCCCGGTCTTTAGACTTACGCCTCATTTCAACGAGAGCAGGGTCGATGCCAACTGCCTTTCCCCCCGATTCTGTTGGTCTGGTAACGCCGCAAACCGCGCATTTCAGCGAACCGCTGGCGCTGGCCTGTGGTCGTTCGCTGGCCGCCTATGACCTGATCTACGAAACCTACGGCACGCTCAATGCGCAGGCGAGCAACGCCGTGCTGATCTGCCACGCCCTGTCCGGCCATCATCACGCCGCCGGTTATCACAGCGTCGATGACCGCAAGCCCGGCTGGTGGGACAGCTGCATCGGCCCGGGCAAGCCGATCGACACCAACAAGTTCTTCGTGGTCAGCCTGAACAACCTCGGCGGCTGCAACGGCTCCACCGGCCCGAGCAGCGTCAACCCGGAGACCGGCAAGCCGTTCGGCGCCGACTTCCCGGTGCTGACCGTGGAAGACTGGGTGCACAGCCAGGCGCGTCTCGCTGACGTGCTCGGCATTGGCCAGTGGGCGGCGGTGATCGGCGGCAGCCTCGGCGGCATGCAGGCGCTGCAATGGACCATCACCTACCCGGATCGCGTGCGTCACTGCCTGGCCATCGCTTCGGCGCCGAAGCTGTCGGCACAGAACATCGCCTTCAACGAAGTCGCGCGTCAGGCGATCCTCACCGACCCGGAATTCCATGGCGGTTCGTTCCAGGAAGCGGGCGTGATCCCCAAGCGCGGCCTGATGCTGGCGCGCATGGTTGGGCACATCACCTACCTGTCCGATGACTCCATGGGCGAGAAATTCGGCCGGGGCCTGAAGAGCGAAAAGCTCAACTACGACTTCCACAGTGTCGAGTTCCAGGTCGAAAGCTACCTTCGCTATCAGGGCGAGGAGTTCTCCGGTCGTTTCGATGCCAATACCTACTTGCTGATGACCAAGGCGCTGGACTACTTCGATCCGGCGGCGAACTTCGACGATGATCTGGCAAAGACCTTCGAAAACGCCACGGCGAAATTCTGCGTGATGTCGTTCACCACTGACTGGCGCTTCTCCCCGGCCCGTTCGCGGGAATTGGTAGACGCGCTGATGGCCGCGCGCAAGGACGTCAGCTACCTGGAAATCGACGCGCCGCAGGGCCACGACGCCTTCCTGATTCCGATCCCGCGTTATTTGCAGGCGTTCGGCAATTACATGAACCGCATTTCGTTGTGAGAAAGCCATGAGAGCTGATCTGGAAATCATCCAGGAATGGATCCCCGCCGGCAGCCGCGTCCTCGACCTCGGTTGCGGTGACGGCGAACTGCTGACCTGGCTGCGCGACAACAAGAACGTCACCGGTTATGGCCTGGAAAACGACGCCGAGAACATCGCCGAGTGCGTGGCCAAGGGCATCAACGTCATTGAGCAGGACCTGGACAAAGGGCTGGGCAACTTCGCCAGCAACAGTTTCGACATCGTCGTCATGACCCAGGCCCTGCAAGCCGTGCACTACCCGGACAAGATCCTCGACGAAATGCTTCGCGTGGGCCGCCAATGCATCATCACTTTCCCGAACTTCGGCCACTGGCGCTGCCGCTGGTATCTGGCAAGCAAGGGCCGCATGCCGGTGTCGGAATTCCTCCCTTACACCTGGTACAACACGCCGAACATCCACTTCTGCACTTTCGAGGATTTCGAAGAACTCTGCCGGGAACGTGATGCGAAGGTCATTGATCGGCTTGCCGTGGATCAACAGCACCGCCACGGGTGGGCCAGTAAGCTATGGCCTAATCTGTTAGGTGAAATCGGTATCTACCGCGTCAGCAGTCCGCAACTGGCGGACCACAAGGTCGCGGTCTGAGCCGAGCCATTTCGAGGAGCACGAACATGAGTCGTCTAGCGTTGTTGTTACTCACCGCCTGCCTGAGCGCTGGCGCCATTGCGGCGGACGTCATCAAGGGTGAACGCAAGGAAACCTTCGGCGACGTCACGGTGCACTACAACACCTTCAACTCGACGTTTCTGCAACCAGACATCGCCAAGGCTGCCGAGCTGATCCGCAGCAAGAACCAGGGCGTGATCAACGTTTCAGTGATGAAGCACGGCAAACCGCTGATCGCCAGCGTCACCGGCACGGTCAAAGACCTGACCAGCAAGAGCGTGCCGCTGAGTTTTCGCCAGGTCACCGAGCAGGGCGCGATCTACTACATCGCCCAGTACCCGGTGCCGCAGCAGGAAACCCGCACCTTTGAAATCAAGGTGCAGAACGGCGACAAGACCCACACTATCCACTTCAACCAAGAACTCTTTCCCGGCGAATGATGAACATCAAGCAGCTCGTACTGGCCAGCCATAACGCCGGCAAACTCAAAGAACTCCAGGCCATGCTCGGCGAATCGGTGCAACTGCGTTCGATTGGCGAGTGGAGCAAGGTCGAGCCGGAAGAAACCGGTCTGTCGTTCGTCGAGAACGCAATTCTCAAGGCACGCAACGCCGCGCGTATCTCCGGCTTGCCGGCACTGGCCGACGATTCCGGGCTGGCGGTGGATTTCCTCGGCGGCGCGCCGGGGATCTATTCGGCGCGTTATGCCGACGGCAAGGGCGATGCGGCCAACAACGCCAAACTGCTCGAGGCGCTGAAAGACGTGCCGCAAGCCGAGCGTGGCGCGCAATTCGTTTGCGTATTGGCGCTGGTGCGGCATGCCGACGATCCGCTGCCGATCCTCTGCGAAGGTCTGTGGCACGGGCGTATCCTCACCGCTGCCAGCGGCGAACACGGCTTCGGTTATGACCCGTTGTTCTGGGTGCCGGAGCGCGACTGCTCCAGTGCCGAGTTGAGCCCGGCCGACAAGAACCAGATCAGCCACCGCGCCCGTGCAATGGATCTGCTGCGCCAGCGTCTGGGCCTGAAATGACCACTGATTCTTCCGCGTCGCCGCTGATCTTCGGCGGCGCCGCGTCTTCGCCTCGGGCGCCGCTGCCAACCTTGCCGCCCCTGGCGCTGTACATCCACATCCCGTGGTGTGTGCGCAAATGCCCTTATTGCGACTTCAACTCGCACACTGCCAGTCCCGTGCTGCCGGAGCAGGAATACGTCGACGCGTTGCTGGCCGATCTCGATCAGGATCTGCACGCTGTTTACGGCCGTGAAATCAGCTCGATTTTCTTCGGTGGTGGAACGCCAAGTCTGTTCAGTGCCGAGGCGCTCGGACGGCTGCTGAAGGGTGTCGAGCAGCGCATCCCGTTCGCCAGCGATATCGAAATCACCCTTGAAGCCAACCCGGGCACCTTCGAACAAGAGAAGTTTGTTGCTTATCGCAAGCTGGGGATCAATCGCCTGTCGATCGGCATCCAGAGTTTCCAGCAGGAAAAGCTTGAGGCACTGGGCCGAATTCACAACGGCGACGAAGCCGTGCGCGCTGCCGGCATGGCTCGGCAGGCCGGGTTCGACAACTTCAATCTCGACTTGATGCACGGTTTGCCCGATCAGTCGCTGGACGACGCCTTGAGCGACCTGCGTCAGGCCATCGCGCTGAATCCGACGCATATCTCGTGGTATCAGCTGACGCTGGAGCCGAACACGGTGTTCTGGAATCAGCCGCCGGTGCTGCCGGAAGACGACACGCTGTGGGACATTCAAGAAGCCGGGCAAGCGCTGCTGGCCGAGCACGGTTACGCGCAATACGAAGTGTCGGCGTATGCCCAGGCCGGGCGGCCGGCGCGGCATAACCTCAATTACTGGAGCTTCGGTGACTTCATCGGCATCGGCGCCGGCGCCCATGGCAAGCTGAGTCATCCGGACGGGCGCATTGTGCGGACCTGGAAGACCCGGCTACCGAAAGACTATCTGAATCCGGCGAAGAGCTTTCAGGCCGGCGAGAAATCGCTGACCAATGAGGAAATGCCGTTCGAATTCCTGATGAATGCCCTGCGCCTGACCGCCGGGGTGGAATCGCGCCTGTACAGCGAGCGTACCGGTCTGTCTCTGGACACGCTTGCCGAAGGCCGGCGCGAGGCCGAACAAAGCGGTCTGTTGCAGGTCGAACCGTCACGTCTGGCGGCCACCGAACGCGGCCAGCTGTTCCTCAACGATTTGCTGCAACAATTTTTGAACTGAGCCCAACCCCGAACGGCAGCCCAAGGAAAACCCATGGATTTGATACTCGACCTGCTCGCCACTGTCTCCCGCTGGAGCCGCAGCAACCTCTCGGAAATCGCTCTGGCGCTGGTCGGTTGCCTGCTGGTGCTGTTTGGCGCCGATTTCAAAGGCTGGGTCGAGCAACGCCTGGGCAGCATCGCCGGCGCCCTGCGCGTGCCACTGATGGCCCTGCTGTGTGTGATAGGCAGCGGCGCCGCGCTGATCTACGCCACGCCGTGGGTAGTGAAGGGTTTGAGCCAGTTCAACAACTACAGCCTGGCGCCGGTGTTGCTGGTGGTGCTGGTGTTGATCGGCGTCGTCGCGGATCGCCGCTGAGTCCGCTAACACCCCAAAACAACTGTGGGAGCGGGCTTGCTCGCGAAAGCGGTAGATCATTCAACATTAGTGTTGTCTGAAACGACGCCTTCGCGAGCAAGCCCGCTCCCACAGTTTTTGTTGCGTGATGCTTAAGCGATCTTTTCGAACTTCAGATCCCACACGCCATGGCCAAGACGTTCGCCACGGCGTTCGAACTTGGTGATCGGGCGTTCGGCCGGGCGCGGCACGCACTTGCCGTCTTCGGCGAGGTTGCGGTAGCCCGGGGCGACGTTCATCACTTCCAGCATGTACTCGGCGTACGGTTCCCAGTCGGTGGCCATGTGCAGAATACCGCCGACCTTCAACTTACTGCGCACCAGTTCGGCAAACGAGGCCTGGACGATACGGCGCTTGTGGTGGCGGCTCTTGTGCCACGGGTCCGGGAAGAACAGCATCAGGCGATCGAGGCTGTTGTCGGCGATGCAACGGTTGAGCACTTCGATCGCATCGCAATCGTAAACCCGCAGATTGGTCAGACCTTGCGTCAGTACGCCATTGAGCAGCGCGCCGACACCCGGACGGTGCACTTCAACGCCGATGAAATCCTGCTCCGGCGCCGCCGCGGCCATTTCCAGCAGCGAGTGGCCCATGCCGAAACCGATTTCCAGCGAGCGCGGTGCCGAGCGGCCGAATACCTGGTCGTAATCGACCGGCGCATCGGCCAGCGGCAGCACGTACAGCGGCGCGCCCTGATCCAGGCCGCGTTGCTGGCCTTCGGTCATGCGCCCGGCGCGCATCACGAAACTCTTGATGCGGCGGTGTTGGCGCTCGTCGCCTTCGTCCGGCTGGACAGGCGTGTCGTTCGATTCAGTCATCAATGGCTCTTACTTGATCAGACCATCCAGCGGCGAAGAGGCGCTGGCATAGAGTTTTTTCGGCATGCGGCCGGCGAGGTAAGCCAGACGGCCCGCGACGATAGCGTGCTGCATGGCTTGGGCCATCATCACCGGCTGCTGGGCGTGGGCGATGGCCGAGTTCATCAGTACGGCGTCGCAACCCAGTTCCATGGCGATGGTCGCGTCGGAAGCGGTACCGACGCCGGCATCGACCAGCACCGGGATCTTGGCTTCTTCAAGGATGATCTGCAGGTTATACGGATTGCAGATGCCCAGACCGGAACCGATCAGACCGGCCAGTGGCATCACGGCGATGCAGCCGATTTCCGCCAGTTGCCGGGCGATGATCGGGTCATCGCTGGTGTAGACCATCACGTCGAAGCCTTCCTTGACCAGCGTTTCGGCGGCCTTGAGGGTTTCGATCACGTTGGGGAACAGGGTTTTCTGGTCGGCCAGCACTTCCAGCTTCACCAGGTTGTGGCCATCGAGCAGCTCACGAGCGAGGCGGCAGGTGCGCACCGCTTCGATGGCGTCGTAGCAACCGGCGGTGTTCGGCAGGAAGGTGTAGCGATCCGGCGACAGCACTTCGAGCAGGTTCGGCTCGCCTTCGATCTGGCCCAGGTTGGTGCGGCGCACGGCGAAGGTGACGATCTCGGCGCCCGAGGCTTCGATGGCCTGGCGGGTTTCTTCCATGTCACGGTACTTGCCGGTACCGACCAGCAAACGCGACTGGTAAGTACGACCGGCCAGCACAAAAGGCTTGTCGCTACGAACGATGCTCATGGGAAATCCTCTTCAAGGGTGAGGGTCTTGCAGAATGCTTGCCCTTGCGGGCCGGGGCGATCAGCCGCCGCCGATGGCGTGGACGACTTCGACATTATCGCCGTCGTTCAATGGGGTATCGGCATGCTGGCTGCGCGGGACGATGTCCAGATTGAGCTCGACCGCCACCCGGCGTCCGGTCAATTCCAGACGGGTGATCAGGCCCGCAACGGTTTCACCGTCGGGCAATTCAAAGGGCTCACCGTTCAACTGAATGCGCATGCACAACGCCGCCATCATTTTTAGGGGCTGGCATTCTAGCCCGATCATGACCTAAAGGTCAGTACCAAGCGTCAAGCGGTTAGCTGCAAGCGCCAGGCGGCGAGGCCGAGGCAAACCCAACCGGTGAGAAACGCGAGGCCGCCGAACGGGGTGATGATGCCGAGCTTGCTGATGCCGGTGGTGGTCAGCAGATACAGGCTGCCGGAGAAAAGCAAAATGCCGACCGTGAAGGAAACGCCGGCCCAGGTCACCAGTCGCCCCGGTATCTGCGTGGCCAGCAGCGCGACGCCGAACAAGGCGAGGGTGTGCACCAGTTGGTAGGTGACGCCAGTGTGGAAGATCGTCAGGTATTCCGGGGTGAGACGGTTTTTCAGGCCATGGGCGGCAAACGCGCCCAGCGCAACACCGGTGAATCCGAAAAAAGCGGCCAGCATCAAAAAGCCACGCAGCATAAGGAACTCCAGTCAGACGCGATCGGCAGGGTCTGTATAATGGCCCGCTCCACGGGTTCGGCCAAGCCATCTCTATGCTGCGTTCAATTTTCCGTCGTCTCACAAAGGCCCTGCTCTGGTTCGCCGGTGGCAGTGTCTTGCTGGTGTTGGTGTTTCGCTTTGTGCCACCGCCGGGAACGGCGTTGATGGTTGAACGCAAGATCGAGTCCTGGGTCGACGGTGAGCCGATCGATCTGCAACGCAGCTGGAAGCCGTGGGACGAGATCTCCGACGACCTCAAGGTGGCTGTGATAGCCGGCGAGGACCAGAAATTTCCCGAGCATTGGGGCTTCGATCTGCGCGCGATCCAGGCCGCACTGGCCCATAACGAACTGGGCGGCTCGATTCGCGGCGCCAGCACCTTGAGTCAGCAAGTGTCGAAAAACCTGTTTCTGTGGTCTGGCCGCAGCTATCTGCGCAAGGGCCTGGAAGCGTGGTTCACCGCGCTGATCGAGGTGTTCTGGCCCAAGCAGCGAATTCTTGAGGTGTACCTGAACAGCGTCGAATGGGATGACGGCGTGTTTGGCGCTGAAGCGGCGGCCCGGCATCACTTTGGCGTGAGCGCGAGGTCGTTGTCGCGCCAGCAGGCGAGTTACCTGGCGGCGGTGCTGCCCAATCCGCGGGTGTGGAGCGCGAGTCATCCGACTGGTTATGTGTCTCGCCGGGCTGGTTGGATTCGGCAGCAGATGAGTCAGCTGGGTGGGGACAGTTACTTGTTGGGGTTGAATGATTCGCGGCGGGCGCCTTGGTCGGAGTAACACTGAAGAACCAGTGTAGGAGTGAGCCTGCTCGCGATAGCGGTTTGTCAGTAACGAAGATGTTGCCTGATACACCGCTATCGCGAGCAGGCTCACTCCTACAGGGGATTTGTGTGGAGCCGGAAATCAAAACGCCCCGATCATCACTGATCGGGGCGTTTTTTTGTTACTGATTCGCCAGTTACGCGGCGATCGACAACTTGAGCTTGTTCATCGCGCTCTTCTCGAGCTGACGAATTCGCTCGGCCGACACGTTGTACTTCTGCGCCAGGTCGTGCAGCGTGGCTTTCTCTTCGGCCAGCCAGCGCTGGTAGAGGATGTCACGGCTGCGCTCGTCCAGCACTTCCAGGGCTTCGTGCAGGTTGGTGTTGGAGTTGTCGCTCCAGTCGGCATCTTCCAGTTGACGCGCCGGGTCGTACCGGTGGTCTTCCAGATAGTTGGCCGGCGACTGGAAAGCGCTGTCATCGTCGGCCTCTGCAGCCGGGTCGAAGGCCATGTCATGGCCGGTCAGACGACTTTCCATCTCACGCACTTCCCGCGGCTCGACGCCGAGGCTTTCCGCCACACGGTGGACTTCCTCGTTGTTCAGCCACGCCAGACGTTTCTTCTGGCTGCGCAGGTTGAAGAACAGCTTGCGCTGGGCCTTGGTGGTCGCGACTTTCACAATGCGCCAGTTGCGCAGGATGAACTCGTGAATTTCCGCCTTGATCCAGTGCACGGCGAACGACACCAGACGCACACCCATCTCCGGGTTGAAACGCTTCACGGCCTTCATCAGGCCGACGTTACCTTCCTGGATCAGGTCAGCCTGGGCCAGACCGTAGCCGGAATAGCTACGGGCAATGTGTACGACAAAACGCAGGTGGGCGAGCACCATCTGCCGAGCCGCCCCCAAATCCTGCTCATAGTAGAGACTCTCGGCCAGTTCACGCTCCTGCTCCGGCGTCAGCAATGGAATGCTGTTGACGGTGTGCACGTAAGCTTCCAGGTTCGCACCCGGAACCAACGCATACGCAGGTTGCAAAGAATTGGTCATACGAAAAAACCTCCCACTTACATACTCGTGCCTCTCGGCACTGCGAAAAATTGACCGGGAACTCAGGTACAAGTTCCCATAAAAACCGCAAGGTCAATCACGCGCAAAAAAGATTCTACTTCGGCGCCAGCTCCCTGAGATGACGTGCGACTGCAATCCATGCACCGATATAACCCAACAGCACCGCGCCAAGCAAGAGCGACAGACCGTCGGCCACTGGCACACCGGCCAGGGCGAAATCACTGCCGTACAAGCCGGCCAGTCCAACCACCGCATCGTTCAGCCAGTTCAGGCCGAACGCCAAAACGCCCCAGGACAACAGCCCTGCACCGAAGCCATACAACGCGCCCATATAAAGGAAAGGGCGGCGCACATAACTGTCAGTGCCGCCAACGAGTTTAATCACTTCTATCTCGGTGCGGCGGTTTTCAATATGAAGACGAATGGTATTGCCTATCACCAAAAGTAATGCAGACACCAAAAGCACAGTCAGACCGAAGACAAAGCGGTCGCCCAGCTTGAGGATGGCGGCCAGACGCTCGACCCAGACTAGATCAAGTTGCGCCTGTTGTACCTTGGGCAGCTCGGAAAGTTTTTGTCTTAATGCTTCGAGTGTCGGCTTGTCGACTTCGTTCGGTGTGACTAAAACCACACCCGGCAAAGGGTTCTCGGGCAACTCACGCAGGGCTTCGCCCAGACCGGACTGCTGCTGGAACTCTTCCAGCGCTTGATCGCGGCCGACATATTCAGCATCAGCTACGCCGGGCATGCCTTTGATCTGCTCACGCAGCGACTCGCCCTGCTCCGGGCTGGCGTCGAGTTGCAGGTACAGCGAAATCTGTGCCGCGCGCTGCCAGGAGCCACCGAGACGCTCGACGTTGTTAAGCAACAGCGAAAGCCCCATCGGCAGACTCAACGCAACGGCCATCACCATGCAGGTGAAGAAGCTGCCGATCGGCTGTTTGCCGAGACGGCGCAGGCTGTCGAGCAGACTGGCGCGATGGCTTTCAATCCAGGCGCGGAACAGCGTGGCAAAGTCCGGACCGTCGTCATCGTCATGTTTTTTCTTTTTCTGCGGTTGCGGGTCGGCGGCCTTCGGGGCCACGCGCTCGGAAACCTTCGGACTGCGTGTTGCACTCATACCCCGGCCTCCCCGTCGCCGATCAAGCGGCCGCGTTGCAGAGTCAGCATGCGATGGCGCATACGCGCGATCAGCGCCAGGTCGTGACTGGCAATCAGCACGCTGGTACCCAAACGGTTGATGTCTTCGAACACGCCCATGATTTCAGCGGCCAGACGCGGGTCGAGGTTACCGGTCGGCTCATCCGCCAGCAGCAAGGCCGGGCGGTGAACAATGGCGCGGGCAATGCCGACGCGCTGCTGCTGACCGGTGGACAGGTCGCCCGGGTACAGATCAGTTTTATCCGACAGCGCCACACGCTCCAGCGCCGAATCGACGCGCTTGGCGATTTCGGCCTTGGACAGGCCGAGAATCTGCAGCGGCAACGCTACGTTATTGAACACCGTGCGATCAAACAGCAACTGGTGATTCTGGAACACCACGCCGATTTGCCGGCGCAGAAACGGGATCTGCGCGTTGCTGATGGTGCTTAGGTCTTGCCCGGCGAGCAGCAGTTTGCCGCTGGTCGGGCGCTCCATCGCCAGCAACAGGCGCAACAGCGTGGATTTACCGGCGCCGGAATGGCCGGTGACAAAAAGGAACTCGCCACGACGGACTCGAAAGCTCAGCTCATGCAAGCCGACGTGACCGTTCGGGTAGCGCTTACCGACCTGTTCGAAACGAATCATGAACGCTCCCGCTCGGCAAACAGTGCCTGGACAAAGGGTTCGGCTTCAAAGGTACGCAAATCGTCGATGCCTTCACCGACACCGATGTAGCGGATCGGCAGGCCGAACTGCTTGGCCAGGGCGAAAATCACCCCACCCTTGGCGGTGCCGTCGAGCTTCGTCAGCGCCAGGCCGGTCAGTTCGACGGTCTGGTTGAATTGCTTGGCCTGGTTGATGGCGTTCTGGCCAGTACCGGCGTCGAGCACCAGCAGCACTTCGTGCGGCGCGTCGGCGTCGAGCTTGCCAATGACCCGGCGAACCTTTTTCAGCTCTTCCATCAGGTTGTCTTTGGTGTGCAGACGCCCGGCGGTGTCAGCGATCAGTACGTCGATGCCACGGGCCTTGGCGGCCTGCACGGCGTCGAAGATCACCGACGCGGAGTCAGCACCGGTGTGCTGAGCGATGACCGGGATCTTGTTGCGCTCGCCCCAGACCTGCAATTGCTCCACGGCCGCGGCACGGAAGGTGTCGCCGGCGGCCAGCATGACTTTCTTGCCTTCCAGTTGCAGTTTCTTCGCCAGTTTGCCAATGGTGGTGGTTTTGCCGGCGCCGTTGACGCCAACCACCAGAATCACGAACGGCTTGTTCTGCGAGGCGATTTTCAGCGGCTGCTCGACCGGCTTGAGCATCGCGGCCAGTTCGGCCTGCAGGGATTTGTACAGCGCGTCGGCGTCAGCCAGCTCCTTGCGCGCAACCTTCTGGGTCAGGCGCTGAATGATTTGCGTGGTGGCTTCGACGCCGACGTCGGCGGTGAGCAGACGGGTTTCGAGGTCGTCGAGCAGCTCATCGTCGATGGTCTTGCGACCGAGGAACAGACTGGCCATACCCTCGCCGATGCTGGCGCTGGTTTTCGACAGGCCCTGCTTGAGGCGGGCGAAGAAACCGGCCTTGGTTTCTTCGGTGCGTGGGGTTTCGACCGGCGTGTCTACGAGGGCTTCAACCGGCACGACTGCAGTCGCAACCGGGGTAACTGGCGCAGCGGCAATCGGTGCAGGCTCAGGCTCGGACGGCTGGACAACCGGCGTGTTCGGCTCGGAAATGGCCGGCGCTGGCTCAACAACCGGTTCAGGCTCAGGCTCCACAGCAACCTCGGCAACCGGCGCTGAAGTCACTGGCGCCACCTGCGGCGCAGCTTCTTCGACGAAGGCCGCCGGTTCTTCCGCCGCCGGCAAAGCAGGCCTCGGCTCGGCGGCGGGCGTCAGCGGCAACTCGGCAGCGGGCGGCGTTTCAGGCTCGGCGTCTGCCTGCGGTTGCAGCACCGGCTCGGCGATCGGCAGAACAATCGGTGCCGGCTCTTCTTCTATTGCAGGTGCTGGCGCCGGAGCCGGCTCAGGGATCGCGGGCGGCTGTTCGACGACGGTTTCCTGCGGTTTCTTCCGCAGCCATCCGAACAGGCTTTTCTTCTCGCCAGCCGCAGCTGGGCTCTTCTTGTCGTCGTTGGAACCAAACATGGAGGACGGCTATCTCACGGTAGCGACGCGCCAACAGGGCGCCCCGGCAAATAAATATTCGATGCAGAACAGACTGTGTTTCATCCAGCTTGTTCACGCGCAACATTTTGTCGAGGCACGTAAGGCACCTCAAGGATCGTTTTAACGATGGTCTATACCGGCAAAAATCGGCGAAAACGCGGAGTTTAGTGGGAAAAACACTGCTTTGCGCCGCGAACCTATACAGCCTTATCAACCCTTGAGGTCTGATAGACGTGGTCGCCGGTAAAACGGATCAGTATCCTAGGGCGTGTCATTGATCATTACCAGTACCGCGTGGCCGCCTGAAAACGGGCCAGACAAGGCGCAGGCCGCAGGGAATGTGCTTTCCTTGCCAAGGACTGCAACGCAGTATGGCCCGTTTTCAGGCGCCACCCGGAGGGCCGGGCCTGATAGTGTGCAGGGCTGCGTTGCTCGGAGTTTATTTGGAACAACCAAACCACACTCCTCGCGCCTTGCCCTGCACACTATCAGGCGCCGGCGCGGTACTGGTAATGATCAATGACACGCCCTACCTCTCGCCCGCCTAGGCTAAGACCAAGCGGGCAGCCCAACAGGTTGAAAAACGAATGAATGCTCTAGCCCGCCGCGCTGCTGGCCTGCTGCTCAGCGCAGTCTGCCTGCCCCTTTCGGCCTTGGCGGCCGACCCGCAACCGACCCATGAATTCATCCTCGACAACGGCCTCAAGGTTGTCGTGCGCGAGGACCATCGTGCGCCGGTGGTTGTCTCGCAGATCTGGTACAAGGTTGGCTCCAGCTATGAGACCCCGGGCCAGACCGGCCTGTCCCACGCGCTCGAACACATGATGTTCAAGGGCAGCGAAAAAGTCGGCCCCGGCGAAGCCTCGCTGATCCTGCGCGACCTCGGTGCCGAAGAGAACGCGTTCACCAGCGACGACTTCACGGCGTATTACCAAGTGCTGGCCCGCGACCGCCTCGGCGTGGCCTTCGAGCTGGAAGCCGACCGCATGGCCAATCTGCGCCTGCCGGCCGACGAGTTCGCCAAGGAAATCGAAGTCATCAAGGAAGAGCGCCGCCTGCGCACCGATGACAAGCCGATGTCCAAGGCCTACGAGCGCTACAAGGCCATGGCCTACCCGGCCAGCGGCTACCACACGCCGACCATCGGCTGGATGGCCGACCTGGAACGCATGAAGGTCGAAGAGCTGCGCCACTGGTACCAATCCTGGTACGCGCCGAACAACGCCACGCTGGTGGTGGTCGGTGACGTCACCCCGGACGAAGTGAAAACCCTCGCCCAGCGCTATTTCGGTCCGGTCGCCAAGCGCGACGTGCCGGCGGCGAAAAAGCCGCTGGAACTGGCCGAGCCCGGCGAACGCCAGATCACCCTGCGCGTGCAAACCCAGCTGCCAAGCCTGATGCTCGGTTTCAACGTGCCGAGCATTGCGACGGCTGAAGACAAGCGTTCGGTGAACGCCTTGCGCCTGATCTCCGCCCTGCTCGACGGCGGCTACAGCGGGCGCATCCCGACACAACTGGAGCGCGGCGAAGAACTGGTCTCCGGCGGCTCGTCGGACTATGACGCCTACACCCGTGGCGACAGCCTGTTCACCTTGTCGGCGACGCCGAACACGCAGAAGAAAAAGACCCTCGCTCAGGCTGAGGCCGGCTTGTGGAAACTGCTCGAGCAGCTGAAAACCACCGCGCCGTCTGCCGAAGAGCTGGAACGTGTGCGCGCCCAGGTCATCGCCGGTCTGGTCTACGAGCGTGATTCGATCACCAGCCAGGCCACCGCTATCGGCCAACTGGAAACGGTCGGTCTGTCGTGGAAGCTGATGGACACTGAACTGGCCGACCTGGAAAGCGTGACTCCGCAAGACATCCAGAACGCCGCGAAAAAGTATTTCACCCGCGAACGTCTCAGCGTCGCCCACGTCCTGCCACTGGAGACGACTCATGAGTAAGCGCACATCCCCACGCCTGTTGCTCGGCCTGATCGGCGTGGCCGTGATTGGCTCTGCTGCGGTGTACCTGTCGCCAAGCGCTGACAGCCATGCCAGCGAAGCACTGGATAACGCCAAAACCAGCCAGAAACTGCAATCGCTCGCCGAGCTCGACGGCAAGGCCCCCGCCAGCCGCAAGCTAGACGTGCAGACCTGGAACACCGCTGAAGGCGCCAAAGTGCTGTTCGTCGAAGCCCATGAGCTGCCGATGTTCGACATGCGCCTGATCTTCGCCGCCGGCAGCAGTCAGGACGGCAACGCCCCTGGCCTCGCCGTGCTGACCAACGCCATGCTCAACGAAGGCATCGCCGGCAAAGACGTCGGCGCGATCGCTCAGGGTTTCGAAGGCCTCGGTGCCGATTTCGGTAACGGTGCGTTCAAGGACATGGCGCTGGCATCCCTGCGCAGCCTGAGTGCCGCCGATAAACGTGAACCGGCGCTGAAGCTGTTCGCCGAAGTGGTCGGCAAACCAACCTTCCCGGCGGACTCCTTCGCGCGCATCAAGAACCAGATGCTCGCCGGTTTCGAATACCAGAAGCAGAACCCCGGCAAACTGGCCAGCCTGGAGCTGATGAAGCGCTTGTATGGCGATCACCCGTACGCGCATTCGAGCGACGGCAACCCGCAGAGCGTGCCGAAGATCAGCCTCGCGCAATTACGCGAGTTCCACGCCAAGGCCTACGCGGCGGGCAACGCGGTGATCGCTCTGGTCGGCGACCTGTCGCGGGCCGAAGCCGAGGCGATCGCCAATCAGGTCTCCTCCGCCCTGCCGAAAGGCCCGGCGCTGGCGCCGATCGCTCAGCCGCAGGAACCGAAGGCCAGCGTCAGCCACATCGAATTCCCGTCCAAGCAAACCAACCTGATGCTCGCGCAACTGGGCATCGACCGTGACGATCCGGATTATGCGGCGCTGTCGATGGGCAACCAGATTCTCGGTGGCGGCGGTTTCGGTACGCGCCTGATGAGCGAAGTGCGCGAGAAACGCGGCCTGGCCTACGGTGTGTATTCGGCGTTCAGCCCGATGCAAGCCCGCGGCCCGTTCATGATCAACCTGCAGACCCGCGCGCAAATGAGCGAAGGCACGCTGAAACTGGTGCAGGACGTACTCGCCGATTACCTGAAAAGCGGGCCGACGCAGAAAGAACTCGACGACGCCAAACGCGAACTGGCCGGCAGTTTCCCGCTGTCCACCGCGAGCAACGCCGATATCGTTGGCCAACTCGGCGCCATGGGCTTCTATAATCTGCCGCTGAGCTATCTGGACGACTTCATGCGTCAGTCCCAGAGCCTGACCGTGGAACAAGTCCGCAAGGCCCTGAATAAACACCTGAGCACGGATAAAATGGTCATCGTTACCGCTGGCCCGACCGTGCCGCAAGAGCCGTTACCGGCCCCATCTGACAAACCTGCCGAGCAACCGCTCGGGGTTCCGGAGCATTAATGGCCACTCGACCAGCGAAAAAACCTGCGCAAAACGTGCACAACGGCGTGAATCAGCTGCGCATCATTGGCGGCCAGTGGCGCAGCCGCAAACTCAGCTTCCCTGACGCACCGGGCCTGCGCCCGACGCCGGATCGCGTGCGTGAAACCCTGTTCAACTGGCTCGCGCCATATGTTGAAGGGGCCAAAGTCCTCGATCCGTTCGCCGGCAGCGGCGCGCTGTTTCTCGAAGCGCTGTCCCGTGGCGCGGCCATGGGCCAGGCGCTGGATGCCAGTAACATTGCCGTCTCCAGTCTCAAAGAACACCTCGGCACCCTGCGCTGCACCAACGGTCAGGTACAGACCGCCGACGCGCTGCGCTATCTGGAAACCCAGACCGCGACGCCGTTCGATCTGGTGTTCCTCGACCCGCCGTTCAACCAGAACCTGCTGCCAGCGGTTTGCACATTGCTGGAAGAACGTCAGTGGCTGGCGGCGGATTCGTGGATCTACACTGAAAGCGAGACAGCGCCCTCGACTCTGGGCCTGCCGGGGAACTGGCGCCTGCACCGTGAACAGAAGTCGGGGCGGGTTTACTACGCGCTGTGGCAGCGCACGGCAGACATCGCCGATTAGTCCAAGGCGAGCAAGTACCTGTGGCGAGGGAGCTTGCTCCCGCCGGGTCGCGAAGCGGCCCCTCTTTTTCCACTCAAAAGCAGGGGACTGCTGCGCAGCCCAGCGGGAGCAAGCTCCCTCGCCACAATGAGCCTGTGTATTCTGAAAATTGACTATCGGCCTTGTGGGCCTCATCACATCGCTGCATCGAGAACCATCGTGTCCGCCTCTTCAGAACGGTTTATCCCCGCCTTCGGCCTCGGCAATCCACACTTGCAAACCTTGTGGGGGCCGCTGTGGCGCAAGACGGTGCACATCGAACGTGAACGAGAGCGCTTATGGCTCGAAGACGGCGACTTCCTCGATCTCGACTGGCACGGCCCACACAGCCTGGAAGCGCCGCTGGTACTGGTGCTGCACGGTCTGACGGGTTCGTCCAATTCGCCCTACGTGGCGGGCATTCAAAAGGCACTGGCCGATCAGGGCTGGGCCAGCGTCGCGCTGAACTGGCGCGGTTGTTCCGGCGAACCGAACCTGTTGCCGCGCAGCTACCACTCAGGCGCCAGCGAAGACCTTGCCGAAGCTATCCAACACCTGCGCGCCAAGCGCCCGCTGGCACCGCTGTACGCGGTTGGCTATTCACTGGGCGGCAATGTACTGCTCAAACATCTGGGCGAAACCGGCAGCGCCAGCGGCGTACTTGGCGCGGTGGCGGTGTCGGTGCCGTTCCGCCTCGATCAGTGTGCCGATCGTATCGGCCAGGGATTTTCCCGGGTCTATCAGGCGCACTTCATGCGCGAGATGGTCGCTTACATCAAGAACAAGCAACGCCAGTTCCAGCACGACGGGCGTGAGGACGGGCTGGCAAAACTGGCGGCGCTCGGCTCGCTGGAAAACATGCGCACGTTCTGGGACTTCGACGGCCGGGTGACGGCGCCACTGCACGGTTTCACCGACGCCGAGGATTACTACCGCCGCGCGTCAAGCCGCTACTACCTCGGCGAAATTCGCACGCCGACCCTGATCATTCAGGCCGCGGACGATCCGTTCGTGTTCCCCCACAGCCTGCCGCAAGCGGCTGAGCTGTCGGACTGTACGCAGTTCGAATTGCAGGCGCGTGGCGGGCATGTCGGTTTCGTCGACGGCTCGATTCGTCAGCCCGGTTATTACCTGGAGCGGCGTATTCCGCAATGGCTGGCCGCAACCTGCCGGTGAGCACCATCCCCCCTGTAGGAGTGAGCCCGCTCGCGATGCGGTGTGTCCGTCAGCAATCATGCTGGACGTGCCGACGCCTTCGCGAGCAAGCCCGCTCCCACACGGATTTGCGCTTTGATCAGACTTTGCAATGTGGCACAAGACTATGTGGGAGCGGGCTTGCTCGCGAAAGCGGTGTGTCAATCAGCGCTGAATTCACAGACAAACCGCCATCGCGAGCAGGCTCACTCCTACAGGAGGTTTGTGGTGGTTATGCGCCGGTGGCAATGCCGCGCGAAGGCTCGTTAATCCACTCGCTCCACGATCCGGCATACAAAGATCCCAACGGATAACCCGCCAGGCACAGTGCAAACAAGTTGTGACACGCCGTCACCCCGGAGCCGCAATAGGCGACCAGATCAGCCGGCGAGCGGTCGCCCAGTTTCTCGGCAAAGCGCTGCTTGAGTTGCGCCGCCGGCAAGAAGCGGCCATCGCTGCCAAGGTTGTCGGTGAATGCCGCGCATTGCGCACCGGGAATATGTCCGGCAACCGGATCGATTGGTTCCACTTCGCCTTTGAAGCGCGGCAAGGCCCGGGCGTCGAGCAGGGTCAGCGTCGGATGGCCGAGGCGCTGCTGCAATTGCTCGGCGCTGAGCAGCAGGCGCATGTCAGGCTGACCGGTGAAACTGCCCGGGGTCACGCTTGGCGGATCCAGGCTCAGCGGCAGGCCAGCCGCGTGCCAGGCCTTGAGCCCGCCATCGAGGATAAACACACCGTCACGCTTGCCCAGCCACGCCAGCAACCACCACGCCCGCGCGGCATAAGCGCCCGGGCCGTCATCATACAAAACCACCTCGCTGTCATTGCTGATGCCCCAGGCTTGCAGGCGCTCGATCAGGGCTGCCGGCTCCGGCAATGGATGGCGACCCGTTACGCCCTTCTCGACCTTACCGCTGAGGTCACGCTCCAGGTCCGCAAAGCTCGCCCCGGCAATATGCCCTTCGGCGTAGCTGCGTTGGCCGTAGTCCGGATCTTCGAGGGCGAAACGACAATCGAGAATCACCAGCCCCGGCTGCTCTTTGCGGGCATCGAGGGCTTGCGGGCTGATCAATTGCGCTATCGGCATAACGGGGCTCCTGGTGGCTTTCAACACTACGGTTTACTGGACATCTTCGAGGGCCTGGGCCAGCGGTACGTAGAACTCGTCGAACAGGGCATTGACTTGCTCACGCGCCTGCTCGGTGACGAATCCCGCCTCCAGCACCAGCACCTGATACACGCCACGCTTTACCGCCTGTTCGCTGAGGTGATTGGAATTCTCCCGTGTGGTGCACAGAAAACGCACCCACGACGTCAGGATGATCCAGGCGTTGAGGGTCAGCGATTCGATCTGCACGCGATCCATTTTCAGGATCCCGGCGGCGACGAAACCTTCGTAGATCGCCGCGCCCTGGATCACGCAGCGCTGGGAAAAGCGTCGGTAACGCGCAGCCAGTTCCGGGTCGCTGTCGAGCAGATGTTCGAGATCGCGATGCAGAAAGCGGTAACGCCACATCGCCGACAGCAATTCCTTGAGATAGAAACGCTTGTCTTCGACGGTTGCCGCGCGCCCCTGCGGCGGCCGCAGGAAGCTGTCTACCAGCGCTTCGTACTCGCTGAACAGCACAGCGATGATCGCCTGCTTGTTAGGGAAGTGGTAGTACAGGTTGCCCGGAGAAATCTCCATGTGCGCGGCGATGTGGTTGGTACTGATGCTGCGCTCGCCCTGTTGATTGAACAGCTCCAGGCTGTTCTGCACGATGCGCTCGCTGGTTTTTATTCGTGGGGCCATGGCTTGAGCTTTAATTCAGAGTGCGTAGACGGAGCATCTTACGACCTAACCGGAAATGGATAAAACACTGCTGTGCCGGGAAGTCATTTGACTTTCTAGAGCATAGACTCTAAAAAGTCCTCCACTACAATAAAATCCGGAGCCTTCGATGACCGCCGACATTGCTTATCTGCAGACGTTGCAACAGCCCCTGGACGAGCTGGATCGGTTGTTCGAAGCGCAACGCGCCGCTTATGCACTCAACCCGATGCCACCCGCCGCGCAGCGCCAGCAATGGCTGAAGGCACTGCGCGAGCTGTTGAGCAGCGAGCGCCAGGCATTGATCGAGGCCATCAGCGCCGACTTCAGCCATCGCAGCGCCGATGAAACCCTGCTCGCCGAACTGATGCCGAGCCTGCACGGCATTCACTACGCCAGCCGCCACCTCAGAGGCTGGATGAAACCGTCGCGACGCAAGGTCGGTGCCGCTTTCCAGCCCGCTTCAGCGAAAGTGGTGTATCAACCGCTGGGGGTGGTCGGCGTGATCGTGCCGTGGAATTACCCGTTGTACCTGGCCGTCGGCCCGATGGTCGGCGCATTGGCGGCGGGCAATCGAGTGATGCTCAAGCTCAGCGAATCGACCCCGGCCACCGGACTGCTGCTCAAGCAATTGTTCGCGCGAATCTTCCCCGAAGACCTGGTCTGTGTAGTGCTCGGCGAAGCCGATGTCGGCGTGGCGTTCTCGCGCCTGCCCTTTGATCACCTGCTGTTCACCGGCTCCACCAGCGTCGGCAAACATGTCATGCGCGCCGCCGCAGAAAACCTCACCCCGGTCACCCTGGAGCTGGGCGGCAAGTCCCCGGCCATCGTGTCCCGCGATGTCCCCCTCAAGGACGCCGCCGAACGTATCGCCTTCGGCAAAACCCTCAATGCCGGACAGACCTGCGTCGCCCCCGATTACGTGCTGGTGCCGGAAGACCGCATCGGTGCCTTCGTCGAGGCCTATCGCCAAGCCGTGCAGGGCTTTTACCCAAGCCTGGCGGACAACGCCGATTACACCGCGATCATCAACGACCGCCAGTTGGCGCGCCTCAACGGCTATGTCAGCGACGCGACCAGCAAGGGTGCGCTGTTGATTCCGTTGTTCGAGCAAGGCCAGGGCCGACGCATGCCGCACAGCGTGCTGTTGAATGTCAGCGACGAGATGACCGTGATGCAGGACGAAATTTTCGGTCCGCTGCTGCCGATCGTGCCGTATCGGGATCTGGAGCAGGCATTTGCTTACATCAATCAACGGCCTCGTCCTCTGGCTCTTTACTACTTCGGCTACGACAAACGCGAACAGCAGCGCGTGCTGCACGAAACCCATTCGGGCGGCGTGTGCCTCAACGACACCCTGCTGCACGTGGCACAAGACGACATGCCGTTTGGCGGCATCGGCCCTTCAGGCATGGGGCATTACCACGGCCACGAAGGTTTTCTGACTTTCAGCAAGGCCAAAGGCGTGTTGATCAAACAGCGCTTCAACGCGGCGCGATTGATTTACCCGCCGTACGGCACATCGATCCAGAAGCTGATCCAGAAGCTGTTCATCCGCTAAATAGCTGTCACTGCCCGGGTAATAAAAACAATGCACCCAAGCCTGACCGAAACACCTGCCCTGTCGCGCCGTGGCCTGCTGAAATTCAGCCTCGGCGCCACGGCGTTTCTCGCCACCGCCGGGCTTGGGGCGAGCCTCAGCGGCTGCTCTTCAAGCGTTATGGCCAACGGCTTCGTCGCGCTGCGCGACGGCGACCTGTTGTTTTTACGCGCACTGATCCCGGTGATGCTTGAGGGCGCCGTGGCCGCGGCGAACATGCCCGCTGCGGTGGATGGTACGCTCAAGTCGCTGGACTACAGCCTTGATCGCCTGTCGCCGGAAATGCTCAAGCTCACCCGGCAACTGTTCGACGTGCTGGGCATGGCCGTGACCCGTGGTCCGCTGACCGGCATCTGGGGCAGTTGGGAAAATGCCAGTCCCGAAGCGATGCGCAGTTTTCTCGAGCGCTGGGAAAACAGTTCGTTGAGCCTGCTGCGCATGGGCCATAGCTCGTTACAGCAGATGGTGATGATGGCCTGGTATACCCGCGCCGAATCCTGGGCTCATTGCGGTTATCCCGGGCCGCCGAAGGTCTGACAACCGCGTCGCGGCTTTCGCGAGCAGGCTCGCTCCCACAGGAAAAATGCATTTCAGAATGTGGGAGCGAGCCTGCTCGCGAAGAGGCCCTCAAAAAACAATAAAAACCAGAGAACCTGATCGATGCCCGTACCCGACCCCTTCCGCGAAGGCCTCGCCCGAGGCTGGAAAACCTACAACGGCGCGCAACTGACCGACGACCTCAGCCTTGAAGCCGATGTGGCAATCATCGGCAGCGGCGCCGGCGGTGGCACCACGGCGGAAATCCTCAGCGCGGCCGGCTACAAGGTCCTGTTGATCGAAGAAGGCCCGCTGAAAACCAGTTCCGACTTCAAACTGCTCGAAGACGAGGCCTACAGCAGCCTCTATCAGGAAGGCATCGGCCGCATGAGCAAGGACGGCGCGATCACCATCCTGCAGGGCCGCGCAGTCGGCGGCACGACGCTGATCAACTGGACGTCCAGTTTCCGCACGCCCGAGCCGACCCTCGAACACTGGGCCAAAGAACACAACGTCACAGGCCACAGCCCGGCAGAGATGGCGCCGTGGTTCGAAAAGATGGAACAGCGCTTGGGCGTGGCCCCGTGGAGGGTTCCGCCCAACGCCAACAATGACGTGATCCGCAAAGGCTGCGAACAGCTCGGCTACAGCTGGCACGTAATTCCGCGCAACGTACGCGGCTGCTGGAACCTCGGTTATTGCGGCATGGGCTGCCCGAGCAACGCCAAGCAATCGATGATGGTCACGACCATCCCCGCAACGCTGGAAAAGGGCGGCGAGCTGCTGTATCTGGCGCGGGTGGAAAAACTGCTGATCAGCGGCGACAAGGTGTCCGGCCTGCATTGCGTGGCGATGGACGAACGCTGCGTCGAACCGACCGGACGCCGCATCACGGTCAAGGCGCGGCACTACGTACTGGCAGGCGGCGGCATCAACAGCCCGGCACTATTGCTGCGCTCAGACGCCCCGGATCCGCATAAATGCCTGGGCAAGCGAACCTTTCTGCATCCGGTGAACATGTCCGCCGCGCGCTTCGCCGATGTGGTCAATCCGTTTTACGGCGCGCCGCAATCGATTTATTCCGACCATTTTCAGTGGAAGGACGGTACCACCGGACCGATGGCGTTCAAGCTGGAGGTACCGCCGCTGCATCCGGCGCTCGCGGCCACCTTACTCGGTGGTTTTGGTCAGGAAAACGCACAACACATGGGCGATCTGCCACACACCCACGCGATGCTCGCGTTGCTACGCGACGGTTTTCACCCTGACAGTGTCGGTGGCTCGGTTGAATTGCGCAGCGACGGTTCGCCAGTGCTCGACTATCAGGTTTCGCCCTACGCATGGGAGGGGCTGCGTCGGGCCTTTCACGTCATGGCCGAAATCCAGTTCGCCGGTGGCGCGCAATCGGTGATGCCGATGCACGCCGATGCGCGTTACGTGAAGACCCTTGGCGAAGCTCGCGCACTGATCGATGGCCTCAGTCTCGAGCTGTACCGCACGCGACTGGGCAGCGCCCACGTCATGGGCGGCTGCACGATGGGCGAGGACCCGAAGAACGCGGTCACCGACAGCCTCGGTCGCCATCATCAGCTCAGTAATCTGTCGATTCACGACGGCTCGCTGTTCCCCACCAGCATCGGCGCCAACCCGCAGTTGTCGGTGTATGGCCTGACCGCGCAACTGGCCACGGCGCTTGTCGACCGGCTGCAAAACCCATGAATTTTCGCGATATTGCCATCGTCTATAGTGCTTTCTTACCCAACAGGCGACTTGGCCGACCGGGAAGGCTGCGATACCATCCGACTCCCCAACGGACTCCCGCCAGGACGACGCGATGAACCGAGTGTTGTACCCAGGTACCTTCGACCCTATTACCAAGGGCCATGGCGATCTGGTCGAACGCGCCTCGCGCCTGTTCGATCACGTGATCATTGCGGTCGCCGCCAGCCCGAAAAAGAACCCGCTGTTCCCGCTGGAACAACGGGTCGAACTGGCTCGCGAGGTCACCAGACACCTGCCGAACGTGGAAGTGGTCGGTTTCTCGACGCTGCTCGCGCATTTTGCCAAGGAGCAGAACGCCAACGTGTTCTTGCGCGGCCTGCGCGCGGTGTCGGACTTCGAGTACGAGTTCCAGCTGGCCAACATGAACCGCCAGTTGGCCCCGGACGTGGAGAGCCTGTTCCTCACCCCGTCGGAGCGTTACTCGTTCATCTCGTCGACACTGGTGCGGGAAATTGCCGCGCTGGGTGGCGATATCAGCAAGTTCGTTCACCCGGCCGTGGCCGACGCATTGACCCTGCGCTTTAAAAAGTAAGCGCTGCCGAAGGCTCGGGCTGCGATCAGACGATCTTTCGATCCTGAAATGATCGCAGCCGAGTGCCCTTGATCGCCCCCGCGTGCACTGCGAGCGCCAATGCGGCACAATTGCGCGCATTGATTTATAGCGCCCGGGCGTGCCGCCCCGGCTGGAGTTAGCATGTCCCTGATCATCACCGACGATTGCATCAACTGCGACGTCTGCGAACCCGAGTGCCCGAACGCCGCCATTTCCCAAGGCGAAGAGATCTACGTGATCGACCCGAACCTGTGCACCCAGTGCGTCGGCCACTACGACGAACCGCAGTGCCAGCAGGTCTGCCCGGTGGATTGCATTCCGCTGGACGAAGCCCATCCGGAGACGGAAGAGCAGTTGATGGCGAAGTACCGCAAGATTACCGGCAAGGCCTGAGCCTTCAGCGCCTTTACCGACGCTATCGCGAGCAGGCTCACTCCTACATTGGAACGCGTTTCAACTGTAGGAGTGAGCCTGCTCGCGATGAGGCAATCAGCAGCACCCACAAAATCCCGGATCAGCTCACTCGCGCCGCTCAAACCCCTCCCCCGTACACCCCAGACACCGCACAAACGCCGCCTTCGCCGGATCCACCACCAGCGCCTGCCCTGCATCCCCCACACCGCCACCCAGCGCGGTAAACGGCAGAGACACCACAAACGCCCCCGCACCGATCACCGTTGCCACCACCAGCAAGGGTCGGGCAATCAGCAAGTCGCCGAGCATGGCGTAAGCCGGAGGATTCTGGATGGTGTAGCGCGGATCACCGCTGCCGCTTTCCGAAGCCTGAGCCAGCAGGCTGGAACACAGCAGCACAGTGATGAAGAGGACTTGCAGGACTTTCATGGCACGATCCTTCGGGCTGTACAGTGAGACTTTTCACTATAGACCGAAGGATTTTTTCAGGTCTGGCAACGCGGGCAAAACACACTCGCGCGCTGGCCCAGCTTCACTTCCCGCAGCCCGGTACCGCAGACTTTGCAGTGTTCACCGCCTCGGCCGTAAACAAACAGTTCCTGCTGGAAATACCCCGGTTGGCCGTCACCGCCGATAAAGTCCCGCAGCGTCGTACCACCACGCTCGATGGCTGCGGCGAGGATGCGTTTGATCTCGATCGCCAGCTTCAGGTAACGCCCCCGGGAAATCCCCCCGGCCTCGCGACGCGGGTCAATCCCGGCGGCGAACAGCGCTTCGGTTGCGTAAATATTGCCCACCCCGACCACCACCGCGTTATCCATGATGAACGGCTTGACCGCCATCGAGCGCCCGCGCGACAGCTGGAACAAGCGCTCGCCATCAAATAGATCGGTCAGTGGCTCCGGCCCGAGGCGAATCAGCAATTCGTGGTTGAGCGGGTCGGTACTCCAGAGCATTGCACCGAAACGCCGTGGGTCGGTGTAGCGCAGGGCCAGCCCCGACTCCAGTTCGATATCGACGTGCTCATGCTTGAGCGCCGGCAAGCCAACCTCGACCAGACGCAGATTACCCGACATGCCCAAGTGGCTGATCAAGGTGCCGACCTCGGCATTGATCAGCAGGTACTTGGCGCGCCGCTCGACCAGCACGATACGTTGCCCCGACAGACGCACATCGAGATCGTCAGGGATCGGCCAGCGCAACCGCCGGTCACGCACAATCACCCGGCTGACGCGCTGGCCCTCCAGATGCGGAGCAATGCCCCGGCGGGTGGTTTCGACTTCCGGCAATTCAGGCATGGCGTCCTCGGATCAATGCGCGCCGAGGTCGCGGATGGTTTGTTTGAGGGTTTCGAAGTCGTAGTCCGACAGACCGACGTAATCGAGCACCAGCGGGCCGACCGCCTGCCATTCGAAATCCTCGGTCTGGTTGCCCAGCACCCGGTACGAGGCGCAAATGTGCTCGGCCATTTTCAGAATCGCCAAGAGGTTTTTCAGCTGGCTGTTCTTCGACGATTCGTCGCTGAAAATCGCCAGTGCGTTGTGGTGGTTGGCGATGGCGGCGCTGACATGCTCCGGCAGGCGCCACGACTTGGCGGTGTAGTAACCGACCACGGCGTGGTTGGTGTTGAACACGCGGTTCTCGGTATCAACCACCCGGCAGTCCGCGCAGGCACTGGCGTAGGCCTCTTCCAGCACGGTCATGTAATTGGGGAAGCGTTGCAGCATCAACGGCACGCCGCAGTCGTGGAACAGGCCCAACGCGTAGGCTTCGTCGCCGGCCTGGGTGCCGATGCGCTTGGCCAGGGTCAGGCAAGTCATCGCCACGTCCTGCGCGGTGTCCCAGAAACGGTTGAGGGTGACGATGGTGTCGTCGTTCATCTCGCCCTTGATCGACTGCGCGTTGATCAGGTTGATGATCGAACGGCTGCCCAGCAGGTTCACCGCGCGCTGGATCGAGGTGATCTTGTTGCTCAGGCCATAATACGGCGAGTTGACGATTTTCAGCAGCGCGCCGGACAGGCCGGGATCCTGGGAGATCAGCCTGGCGATCACCTCCAGGTCCGGGTCGGGCATGTACTGCTCCATTTGCAGATCCACCATGATCTGCGGTTGCGCCGGCACACTGATGCCTTGCAGCGATTGTTGAATCTGTTCGGTGGTCAGCTCTTGGGACATAAGTACACACTCTGGGACAGGCGGCGATTCTAACCGCTGAAACCGCAGGGCGACACACCGGCAGGCACATCGCTGGAACTTTCATCCGCGCGCAGGCTTCGGACTCTGTAGGGCGCGTCGCACCGTTGTGGTCCGGCGCGAAGCAAACTCCCACAGACTCAGGAGCTTACCGATGGCAATTTCCCTCAGCGGCAAACGCGTCGCTTTTTTGGTAACCGACGGTTTCGAACAGGTTGAATTGACAGGTCCCAAGGACGCCCTCGAACAGGCTGGCGCGCAGGTCGATATTCTTTCGGCCGAGGCCGGCACGGTCAAAGGCTGGAACCATGACAAACCGGCGGACGATTTCCCGGTCGCCAACACCTTCCAGGCCGTGAGCATCGATCAATACGATGCCGTGCTACTGCCGGGCGGTGTGCAGAACTCAGACACCATTCGCATCGATCAGGACGCTCAGCATCTGGTCAAGACTGCCGCCTCGGCCGGCAAACCGATTGCCGTGATCTGTCATGGCAGCTGGCTGCTGATCTCGGCGGGCCTGGTCAATGGCAAAACCATGACCAGCTATAAAACAGTCAAGGACGATCTGGTCAACGCCGGCGCGAACTGGGTCGATCAAGAGGTGGTCAAGGACGGCAATCTGATCAGCAGCCGCCAGCCGGATGACGTGCCGGCGTTCAGTCAGGCCTTGATCGACGCACTGGCTGCGTAAGAGCTGACATCCCTACCGCGAGCAGGCTCGCTCTCACACTGGTTTGGTCTTCACCTGTGGGAGCGAGCCTGCTCGCGAAGGCATCATCAGCGTTTCATCGCATCCTCAGCCCTGCGCAAACCTCAACACGCTATACTCCCGCTCTTTTTTCCGGAGCGACGTCATGTCCCTGCCTAGCCTGCGCCTCAAAGCCAACGCCGACCGTCGCCTGCGCAACGGCCACTTGTGGGTCTACAGCAACGAAATCGATGTCGCCGCCACGCCGCTGCACGGTTTCAACGCCGGCGATCAAGCCATCCTCGAAGCCGCCGGCGGCAAGCCGCTGGGCATCGTTGCGATGAGCCCGAACAACCTGATCTGTGCCCGCCTGCTGTCGCGCGACATTAAAGTGGCGCTGGACAAATCCCTGCTCGTGCACCGCCTGAACGTTGCGCTGTCGCTGCGCGAGCGCCTGTTCGACAAGCCGTTCTATCGCCTGGTCTACGGTGATTCCGACCTGCTGCCGGGCCTGGTGGTCGACCGTTTCGGCGATATCCTGGTGGTGCAGATCGCCTCTGCCACCATGGAAGCGCATAAAGACGACGTGATCGCCGCGCTGACCCAAGTGCTCAAGCCAAGCGGCATTCTGTTCAAGAACGATTCCGCCGCGCGTGACGCCGAAGGCCTCAACCGCTACGTCGAAACCGTATTCGGTCTGGTCCCGGAATGGGTCGCGCTGGAAGAGAACGGCGTGAAGTTCGAAGCACCGGTCATTCAAGGGCAGAAAACCGGCTGGTTCTACGATCACCGCATGAACCGCGCGCGCCTGGCGCCTTACGCCAAAGGCAAACGCGTCCTCGACCTTTATAGCTACATCGGCGGCTGGGGCGTGCAGGCTGCCGCATTCGGCGCCAGCGAAGTGTTTTGCGTGGACGCATCGGCGTTCGCCCTCGATGGTGTCGAGCGCAACGCCGCCCTGAACGGCTTTGCCGATAAGATGACCTGCATCGAAGGCGACGTATTCGAAGCCTTGAAAGAACTGAAGGCCAGCGAAGAGCGTTTCGACGTCATCGTGGCCGATCCGCCAGCGTTCATCAAACGCAAGAAGGACATGAAAAACGGCGAAGGCGCCTACCGCCGCCTCAATGAGCAAGCCATGCGCCTGCTCAACAAGGACGGCATTCTGGTCAGCGCTTCGTGCTCCATGCATTTGCCGGAAGATGACCTGCAGAACATCCTGCTGACCAGCGCCCGCCACCTGGATCGTAATATCCAGCTGCTCGAGCGCGGTGGCCAGGGTCCGGATCACCCGGTACACCCGGCCATCGCCGAAACGCGCTACATCAAGAGCATCACCTGCCGTCTGCTGCCCAACAGCTGATTGACACGCGATTGAACGGGGAGCCAGCGGCTCCCCTTTTTTTTGCGCGCCCCTTCCAACTGGCAACTTCCTACATTAGTTTCCCACTGGAACGCAGGAAATTTCCCTGCATAATTAATTATTCAAACTTATCCTACAAGTTAATGCTCGACGCACGACAAGTCCGACAAAATCGTTGGAATATTCCTACTTAATATCCGCTTGCCAATATCCCATTACAAACTATTATTGAGTTGTCGCCACGAGGCGACTTCAACTATCAAACGAACAAGGAGTTCATGCTATGAAACTTATTTCTATGGAAAGCAACAAAATCGCAAACCTGGCATTTCTGGTAGCGCCTAAAGCCCGCTAAGCACGTCTAGACGCCGGAGAGTGCCGGCAATCCGGCGTCTACAAGACATTCAACCAGAGTGACTCTCCAACATGCACGTCAATCCTTATTTATTTATATTACCGCGCACGCCTGCCCAAATCGTCTGGAACTATAAAGACCATGTTCAGTACGAGCTGGATCTGGAACATTCGTCACGCCTCGGCGAACTCATCAACAACCCCGACCTGTTCGACGAACAGAACAACATAGATCTGCAACTACTAGATGCCGGTATATTAACTTCGCAAAAGACGGATACTCCGCCATGGGGCTGGGATGAACTGTCGAGAATCTTTCATATCGGTACACAAAACATCCCCAGCCAAAAAAACCCGCAAACGATCGATGAATGGGCCAGGCAATACCTTGAACACTGCAACGACGTGCTGGCCAGCCCTGCGCCTGATACCGCTCGCCTGCCCAACCCCTTGGGTGAAACCATCGCCCTCCCCACACCCGCCATCCCGGACCCTGACAGCCTGACCGACGTGCTGACCCGACGGAAAACCTGTCGCTCATTCACGGGTCGCGCCGTTTCACTCGTCGATGCCAGCACCCTGCTGTATTGGTCTTTCGGCTATCTGCGTGAGCGCGATCCTTCCGGCGACGGCATCGCCGAAGGCCTCGAAGCACGACGCAGCAGTCCTTCAGGCGGCGGCTTGAACGCCTGCGAATGCTTTGTCCTCGCCCAGCATGTCGATGGCCTGGAGCCGGGGGTTTACGCTTACCACCCGGACAGACATGTGCTGACACCGGTGAGTCCGCGGCTGCAATCTCCGCTCGGCCTGTTGCTGGATGGGCAGCATTTCATCAATAACCTGCCGCTGGGGCTGTTCATCACCGCCCGATTCGACAAGCTATGGTGGAAATACCAACATTCGCGCGCCTATCGAATGGCCTTCGTCGAGGCCGGCCACCTTTCACAAACCCTGCAAATGGTCGCCACGGCGCTGGGCCTCGGCACCTGGCTGACAGGGGCTTTCGCCGACGCGCAGGTCGAGGCGCTATTGAAGGTTGCAGGCCGCGCAGAACAACCCTTGTTTTTTGTCGGCTGCGGCGAAAGCGACGGCGAAGCGATGTGCCTGGAAATGCGCGAGCTGTTGCAGCGACAGCCCTGTGAGTCGCAACCATGAGCACACTCACCGACGCTCAGGACACGCGGCCTGTGTCCTGGGCTCTGCGATTCACCCTGGGTGACTGGGACCGTCGCGCCTCGGTGCGTAACAGCCAACACGATTACCAGTTGCCGGACGACCTGCCGGAACAACTGCAAGCACGGTTCTGGTTTCCGCCAGCGTTCCTGCCCTATCTGGCCCATCCGGCCGTCGCCGCCGCCGGCAGCGCGGTGGCGCATCGCCTGTGCGCCAATCATCTGGTGCATTTTCTCGATTACACGACGCTGCTCGAACACCGCATCGTCAATCGTGCCGTCGAAGTCATCGTTCACGAAGAACTGCCGATGTTCGTTCCGGCGCAAATGAAAACCGCCGCCCTGCAGCTGTACACCGACGAGGGCTACCACGCACTGTTCTCCAATCGTCTTGCCGAACAGATTGCCGGTTTTTACGGTTTCACCGGGCGTCCGGTCATGCCGTTGCGGATCACCCGACTCAACGCCCTGATCGCCCGCACGCCCGAAAGCCATCGCCCGCTGGCCTGGTTTCTGCTGGGCTTTGTCTCGGAAACCATCATCGCCCGGGAATTGCTGGATGTGTGCCGGGACAGTCTGGTGTCCAGCGTCAGCGACATGCTGCGCGACCACCTGACCGACGAGGCGCGGCACAGCCGCTATTTCAGCGAAGTGTTCCATTACCTGTGGCTGACCCTGAACGCCCGGCGGCGCACATTTGCGGCCCGGACGCTGGTGGACATCCTCGGAATTTTCTTCGAGGTCGACGAAGGCTGGTTGCAGCAAAGCCTGCGCGGGGCCGGCATCGGCGACGAAGCGATCGAGGAGATTCTTGCCAGCCTGACCCACCGGGAAGCCAAACGCCTGCGCGCCAGAAACGGCGCCATCGCGACCCTGGATGCATTGAAAAAGGCCGGTTTTTTCGCCTTGCCCAACAACTGCAAACTCTTCGCCAAGGCGGGACTGATCGATGAATGAAAACAGCTCTGCGGTCACCTCGCGGCAAAAACGAGGGGCGGTCAGTCTCTTGTTGGCGATGGTCTTGCTGGGGGTGTTTCCACTGGATGTGCTGCTGCCTTCCTTTCCAGCCCTGGCCGCTCACTTTCACCACACCCCGGCGGACATAGCGCTGTCCATCAGCCTGTTCGCCCTGGGCATCGCGTTCGCCCAGTTGCTGATTGGCCCGCTGTCGGACGCCATTGGCCGCAAAGGCTTGTTACTGACCGGCATGACGGTCTCGATGGTCGGTGCCCTTGGCTGCGTGGTGACCAGCGACTACACCGTGTTCCTGATCTTTCGGGTGGTGCAGGCGCTGGGTTGCGGTTGCTTCGTCCTGTCCCAGGCGCTGGTCCAGGATCTGTTCGAAGGCGAAGAACGCGACCGCCTGCGCATCCTGATGGTCACGGCCACCGGGATCTTCATCTCGGTCTCGCCATTGGCCGGCACCTTTTTACAGGCCACCCTCGGCTGGCGTGGCAGTTTCTGGCTGTTCACGCTGCTGGCGGCTCTGGTATGGCTTAAAGCCTGGTGGTTTCTGCACAACGACCGCCCGACACACCGGGACAGGCCGCTAGGTTTCATTCGGTCTTATCGCAAAGTGCTGGGCAACGGCGAGTTTGTCGGCTACTGGCTGATCTCGGCGTTTGCGTTCGCCTGCCACTTTTCGTTCATCGTGATATCGCCGTTGATTTTCATGGACCAACTGCAACTGGCGCCGTATGACTTCTCACTGGTTCTGCTGGCTTACGGTGCGGCCTACGTCATCGGCGGCCTGGTCGCCACGGTATTGAGCCGACGGATAAACCCCGAGGAGCAAATCGTCGCCGGGCTGAGTCTGATTCTGTTGTCAGGGCTGGTGATGCTGATCCTGTCGTCGGCTTTCACCTTGACCATCACCAGCGTGCTGATTCCCATGCTGATCTGTACCGCCGGCACCACCATCGCTCGCCCGGCCGCCACCTCGCGGGCCATGGATATTTTTCCGCACATCGCCGGCACCTCGGCTTCGGCGGGCAGCATCATCATTTTCATCTGCGGCGGTTTGATCAGCGCGCTGATCAGCCTGAGCCCCACCAACCTTCAATCGACCCTGGCGTGCAGTTTCCTGCTGCTCAGCGGCGTGGCGCTGCTGCTGAACCAGTGGATCAGCCGCCGCCGAACACACCTGGCCGGCCATGGCGTTGCGCAACCGAGACGCCCATAAACCTGCCGGTCGTCATTCCGCACACCGTGACAGCGGGGGAACAACACGTTGCGCCATTCCCTCCAGACGCCAGCGGTGTAGAATCGCTGGATTCATCGCCATTCATCCCCGGCGGGTTTATGAGCTCAGGCTGAGACCAGCGGCGATCCCGCAACGTCATCGGCAACTTCCGGACACACGGCCATTTCTGAGTGTCCCTGAGGTCAACAGAAGCTCACTCCCCTTAAGTACCTGATTAGCCGCCCGGAGTGCTCCATGCCAGATTACCGCTCGAAAACATCCACCCACGGCCGCAACATGGCCGGCGCCCGCGCACTGTGGCGCGCCACCGGGATGAAAGATGACGACTTCAAGAAGCCGATCATCGCCATCGCCAACTCGTTTACCCAGTTCGTGCCGGGCCATGTGCACCTCAAGGACCTGGGCCAACTGGTCGCCCGCGAAATCGAGCGCGCCGGCGGTGTAGCGAAGGAATTCAACACCATCGCCGTGGATGACGGCATCGCCATGGGCCACGACGGCATGCTTTATTCGCTGCCGAGCCGCGAGATCATCGCCGACTCCGTCGAGTACATGGTCAACGCCCACTGTGCCGACGCCATCGTCTGCATTTCCAACTGCGACAAGATCACCCCGGGCATGCTGATGGCGGCTTTGCGCCTGAACATTCCGGTGATCTTCGTTTCCGGCGGTCCGATGGAAGCCGGCAAGACCAAGCTCGCCGCCCACGGTCTCGACCTCGTCGATGCCATGGTGATCGCCGCCGACGCCAGCGCGTCCGACGAAAAAGTCGCCGAGTACGAGCGCAGCGCCTGCCCGACCTGCGGTTCGTGCTCCGGCATGTTCACCGCCAACTCGATGAACTGCCTGACCGAGGCACTGGGCCTGGCCTTGCCGGGCAACGGTTCGACCCTCGCCACCCACAGCGACCGCGAACAGCTGTTCCTGCAGGCCGGCCGGACCATTGTCGAGCTGTGCAAGCGTTACTACGGCGAGAACGACGAGTCGGTACTGCCGCGCAACATCGCCAACTTCAAGGCGTTCGAGAACGCGATGATGCTCGACATCGCCATGGGCGGTTCGACCAACACCATCCTGCACTTGCTCGCTGCCGCCCAGGAGGCCGAAATCGATTTCGACCTGCGCGACATCGACCGTCTCTCGCGCAGCGTTCCACAGCTGTGCAAAGTCGCACCGAATATCCAGAAGTACCACATGGAAGACGTGCACCGCGCCGGCGGCATTTTCAGCATCCTCGGCTCGCTGGCCCGCGGCGGCCTGCTGCACACTGACCTGCCAACCGTGCACAGCCGCAGCATGGAAGAAGCCATCGCCAAGTGGGACATCACCCAGACCACCGACGAAGCCGTGCATCACTTCTTCAAGGCAGGTCCTGCGGGCATTCCGACGCAAACCGCATTCAGCCAGTCGACTCGTTGGGAAACCCTCGATGACGACCGTGAAAACGGCTGCATCCGCAGCTTCGAACACGCCTACTCGAAAGAGGGTGGTCTGGCCGTGCTGTACGGCAATATCGCGCTCGATGGTTGCGTGGTGAAAACCGCCGGTGTCGATGAATCAATCCACGTCTTCGAAGGCAATGCGAAAATCTTCGAAAGCCAGGACAGCGCGGTGCGCGGCATCCTTGCCGACGAAGTGAAAGCCGGCGATATCGTGATCATTCGTTACGAAGGGCCGAAAGGTGGCCCGGGCATGCAGGAAATGCTCTATCCGACCTCGTACCTGAAATCCAAAGGCCTGGGCAAAGCCTGCGCCCTGTTGACCGACGGCCGTTTCTCCGGCGGCACCTCGGGTCTGTCCATCGGTCACGCTTCGCCAGAGGCTGCGGCCGGCGGCGCAATCGGCCTGGTGCAGGACGGTGACAAGGTGCTGATCGACATTCCGAACCGCTCGATCAACCTGTTGGTCAGCGACGAAGAACTGGCGGCACGCCGGATCGTGCAGGACAGGAAAGGCTGGAAACCGGTCGAACAGCGTCCGCGCAAAGTGACCACAGCGCTGAAGGCCTACGCCCTGCTGGCGACCAGTGCCGACAAGGGTGCGGTGCGCAACAAGGCGATGCTCGACGGGCTGTAAGCGTCAAATCGCAGTAGCAAAAATGCCCCGCCAAACGCGGGGCATGATCGTTCCCACGCTCCCGCGTGGGAATGCCTCAAGGGACGCTCCGCGTCCAGTGACGCGGAGCGTCACGGGCTGCATTCCCACGCAGAGCGTGGGAACGATCAATCTCATAGACAGCGAAGATCAAAACTGTGGGAGCGGGCTTGCTCGCGAAAGCGGTGTGTCAGATATACAAAGGGTGACTGACACGACGCATTCGCGAGCAAGCCCGCTCCCACATTTGGATCGATATAGGGTTACTGAATTTCTTCAGGCTTGACGATCACCCAGTTCTTGTCCGCCGTCACCGGCAAACCTTGCTTGGCCTGGGCCGCGGCGTGCTTGGCCATCATGCCGTTGATCTGGGCCATGTACTTGTCCTTGCGGTTGATCCACAAGTGAATGCCGCCCTTGGCCACGTCGACATCATGGAACAGCATGTAGCCATCGCTAGTCGGGGTATCGCCACCCACCAGCACCGGTTTTTTCCATTCGTCGATGTAAGTGAGGATCGCGGCGTGCTTGCCGGCCATCCAGGTGGCCGGGGTCCACAGATAAGGGGTCAGTTCCAGGCCGAGATTGGCCTGCTCGTCGTATTTGCCGGCGGTGATCTGCTTGCGTGCGGTGGTCAGTTCGCCGCTCTTGCGGTCCTTGAGCAACAGCGAAACGCCGATAACGTTCTGCGGCTTGACGTTGTAGCCGTACTTCGGATCCGCCGCGACCATGCGCACCAACTCTTCAGAGGCCGCGGTCATCACGTAGACCTCAATGCCGTTCTCCATCAGCTTGTTGTACAGCTCCTGCTGACCGGTGAAGATTTTCGGCGGGTTGACGTCAAGCGTCTTCACCACATCGCCTTCGTAGTAAGTCGCAGGCACTGGTTTGCCAGACGCCATCAGCTCATCGACGTAGCCCTTAAGTTCCTTGAGGGTAAAACCGGAAAACACCTGCGCCACCCACGGGTAGCAGACCATGTCGTCGATTTCGCAGAGGCGGTAGTAGTAACTGAACAGGCTTTCCTTGTGCTCGGCGGTGTCCTTGAATGGCATCAGTTTCAGCGAGGGGTCGAGTTTATCGCGGGTAATCAGGCCCTTGTTTTCCATGAACGGCAGCAGGGATTCTTCGAGGTCGTAGCGGTAACTGGTGTTGTCCATGTCGAACACCGCGTAGTTACCCTTGTTGGCATTGGCGGCGATCATCGCGTCGAGCGCCTTGGCCTGGTCGGCCGGCCAGTGTTTGAGGTCAGTCGCAAAGGCCTGGCTGGCGAAGGCCAGACCCACACTCAGCGCAACAGCCAGATATTTCGGTGCGAACTTCATAAGCCTGTACTCCCCGCGTTCAAAGAGTTCGACCGTAACAAATCGATATGACGAACTTCGTCTGCCAGCGACCGTCCGCGTCCGTTTTACGCCAGATGCTTTGCCGAGAACGACACACGCTTATTCCAAAAACGACGGAGAGCCTGCGATTTTGGTATTAATTCATTGCAAATCAAGCTGTTAGGCTTATCGGTTCGCAGCAGCCCCGGACGGCTGTTGGCACAGTCTTTCCTGGAGTCCTCATGAACCTACCGTTGATTCTCAACCTGCTGGTGTTCCTCGCCCTGCTCTTGGGCCTGGCGCAGACCCGCCACACCTCATGGAGCCTGGCGAAAAAAGTCCTGCTCGCGCTGGTTCTGGGTGTGGCCTTCGGCGTGGCGCTGCACACGATTTACGGTGCCGGCAACCCGGTGCTGAAAGCCTCGATCGGCTGGTTCGATCTGGTCGGCAACGGCTACGTGCAGTTGCTGCAAATGATCGTCATCCCGCTGGTATTCGCCTCGATCCTCAGCGCCGTGGCGCGTCTGCATAACGCTTCGTCGCTGGGCAAAATCAGTTTCCTGACCATCGGCACGCTGCTGTTCACCACGGCCATTGCCGCATTGATCGGCATCGGCCTGACCAATTTGTTCGGCCTCACCGCTGAAGGCCTGGTCGCTGGCACCCAGGAAATGGCTCGCCTGCAAACCATTCAGAACGACTACGCCGGCAAGGTCGCCGACCTGAATGTGCCGCAACTGCTGCTGTCGTTCATTCCGCAGAACCCGTTCGCCGATCTGGCCCGGGCCAAGCCGACCTCGATCATCAGCGTGGTGATTTTCGCAGCGTTCCTCGGGGTTGCTGCCCTGCAGTTGCTCAAGGACGACGTGGAAAAAGGTCAGAAAGTGATCAATGCCATCGACACCCTGCAAGCCTGGGTGATGCGTCTGGTGCGTCTGGTGATGAAGTTGACGCCGTACGGCGTGCTGGCGCTGATGACCAAAGTGGTCGCCAGCTCCAACCTGCAGGACATCATCAAGCTCGGTAGCTTCGTAGTCGTGTCGTACCTCGGCCTGGGCCTGATGTTTGTGGTGCACGGCGTGCTGGTATCGGCGGCCGGGATCAACCCGCTGCGTTTCTTCCGCAAAATCTGGCCGGTGCTGACGTTCGCGTTCACCAGCCGCTCCAGCGCGGCGACCATTCCGCTGAGCATTGAAGCGCAGACTCGTCGTCTGGGCATTCCGTCGTCGGTCGCCAGTTTCGCCGCTTCGTTCGGTGCAACCATCGGCCAGAACGGTTGTGCCGGTCTCTATCCGGCGATGTTGGCAGTGATGGTGGCGCCGACGGTCGGCATCAACCCGCTGGATCCGCTGTGGATCGCGACGCTGGTGGCGATTGTCACGTTGAGTTCGGCCGGTGTGGCCGGGGTCGGTGGCGGCGCGACGTTTGCCGCACTGATCGTGCTGCCGGCGATGGGCTTGCCGGTGTCACTGGTGGCGTTGCTGATTTCGGTCGAGCCGCTGATTGATATGGGCCGTACCGCGCTGAACGTGAGTGGCTCGATTACCGCGGGTGCGATTACCAGCCAGGTCATGCAGCAGACTGATAAAAAATTGCTGGATGCCGATGAGCATGCGGAGTTGGCGCAGGCATAAGTAGCGCCTGACAAACCGCTATCGCGAGCAGGCTCACTCCTACAACTGGAATGCGTTCCCCCTGTAGGAGTGAGCCTGCTCGCGATGCTTTTAAGCCTTCTCCCAAACCTCAAAGCTGTACGCCGGCTTATCTTCAACCGCCGGGTTTTCAACGCTCGAGACCAGCGTCCACTCGCTCAAATCAAACGCTGGAAACCACGCGTCGCCCTCCGGGCTCAGCGCCACGCGGGTCAGGTACAGCCGATCGGCCTGTGCCAAGCCTTGCGCATACAGTTGCGCCCCGCCAATCAACATCAACTCATCAACGCCCTGCTCTTTCGCCCACTCTTCGGCGCGAACCACTGCTGCCTCAAGCGACGGATAAACCTCGGCGCCTTCAAGCACCAGCTCTGGCTGGCGGCTGACGACGATGTTCAAGCGCCCCGGCAGTGGCCGACCGAGCGAATCCCAAGTCTTGCGGCCCATGATGATCGGCTTGCCGAGCGTGGTCGCCTTGAAGTATTTGAAGTCCCCCGGCAGGTGCCAGGGCATGCTGTTGTCGACGCCGATCACGCGGTTTGCACCGAGGGCTGCGATCAGGCTTAAAGGGAGTGATTTAGTCATGCCGGCGAGGATACCAGAGCCGCGCTTACCCCGATAAGCGCCACAGCGGTTATGCTCAGCGCTCGATCAAGCAACGGGACGCCGCGTGACTGAACTGACTTCACTGCAAAACCTCTGGCTGACTGAAACCGTGCGCCTGCGCGAAGAACACGCAGGCCCCCTGGACGACCTGGAAGCCAATCGGCTGGCCCGTGCGGCCGGCGGCGATCTGCCGGGCCGCATTCAGCGCCGTGCGTTATGGCTGGCCGAACGTGACGGACTGACGGCTGCGCTCAAGCACTGGCTGCAAGGCGCGCGTCTGGCGCTGGTGTTGTTGATGATCTTCGCGGTGCTGAGCGGCGCCGGTCTGGCGTTCGCTGCACTCGGGCAAACGCCCGTGAATGTGTTCTGGGCTTTGGGCAGTCTGCTCGGGATCAATCTGATTCTGTTGTTGAGCTGGGCGCTGGGCTTGATCTTTGCCGGCGAACACGGCGCCACGCTCGGGCGTTTGTGGCTGTGGCTCAGCGAAAAACTTGCCCGCGATGCCAAAGCCGCGCAACTGGCGCCGGCCCTGCTGCTGATGCTGCAACGCAAGAAACTCAACCGCTGGGCGCTCGGCACGCTGGTCAATGGCCTGTGGCTGCTGGCGATGTTCAGTGCGCTGATCTTGCTGCTGACGTTGATGGCGACCCGGCGCTACGGCTTCGTCTGGGAGACCACGATTCTCGGCGCCGACACGTTTATCTCTATCACCCAGGCCCTCGGCTATCTGCCTTCGCTGATCGGCTTCAACGTGCCGACGGTCGAGATGATCCGCGCCAGCGGCAACGGCGCCCTCGACATCGAAAGCGCCCGACAGGCCTGGGCGAGCTGGCTGGTCGGGGTGCTGGTGGTGTACGGCGTGCTGCCGCGGCTGCTGCTGGCGCTGTTGTGTTTCTGGCGCTGGAACAGCGGCAAAGCCTCGCTGCGTCTGGACCTGAATTTGCCCGGCTACGCACAACTGCGCGAGCGGCTGATGCCGACCAGCGAACGCCTCGGCGTCAACGACCCTGAGCCGGCGCAATTGCATCGCGTCGAAAGCCAGATCGGCGAGCTGGCCAGCGAAGGCGCGCTGCTGGTCGCCATCGAACTCGACGAGCAGCGCCCATGGCCGCCCGCGCTGCCGAAAAACGTCAACAATGCCGGCATCCTCGACAGCCGCGAATCCCGCCACAAGCTCCTCGAACAACTGAGCCGCTTCCCGCCGGCGCGGTTGGCGATTGCGTGTGATCCGCGGCGCTCGCCGGATCGCGGCAGCCTCGCCTTGATCGCTGAACTGGCCCGCAATGCCGGCGCCACCCGGGTCTGGCTGCTGCAAGCGCCACCCGGCGAAGGCCTGGACGCCGAACGCCTGGGTGACTGGCACGTCGCGCTGCAACAGTTGGAGTTGCCGTTCGCCGATTGCGCGCCGATGAACTGGCTGGAGAGCGGACATGACTGATGCACGCAAGGCACCGCTGAAACTCGCAGTGGTCGGCCACACCAACGTCGGCAAGACCTCACTGCTGCGCACGCTGACCCGCGACGTCGGTTTCGGCGAAGTCTCCCATCGACCGAGCACCACCCGGCACGTCGAGGGCGCGCGGCTGTCGGTGGATGGCGAGCCGTTGCTCGACCTCTACGACACGCCGGGGCTGGAAGACGCCATCGCCCTGCTGGATTTTCTCGAGCGCCTGGAACGCCCCGGCGAACGCCTCGACGGCCCGGCGCGACTGGCGCGGTTCCTCGACGGCAGCGAGGCGCGCCAGCGTTTCGAGCAGGAAGCCAAAGTGCTGCGGCAACTGCTCGCCTCGGATGCCGGCCTGTATGTGATCGACGCCCGCGAACCGGTGCTGGCGAAATATCGCGATGAACTGGAAGTGCTCGCCAGTTGCGGCAAACCGCTGCTGCCGGTGCTGAATTTCGTCAGCAGTGCCAACCATCGCGAGCCGGATTGGCGCGAAGCATTGGCGCGGCTGGGGCTGCATGCGCTGGTGCGTTTTGACAGCGTTGCGCCGCCCGAGGACGGTGAGCGCCGGCTGTACGAAAGCCTCGCGCTGCTGCTGGAAAACGCCCGGCCGCAACTGGAGCGCTTGATTGCCGACCAACAGGCGCAGCGCCTGGCGCGTCAGCAAAGTGCGGCGCGCCTGATTGCCGACTTATTGATCGACTGCGCCGCGTGCCGGCGCAGTGTGGTCAGCGAAGCCGAACAGGAGCAGCAAGCGATCAGTGAGTTGCGCAAAGCGGTGCGTCAGCGCGAACAGCGTTGTGTCGAGGCGCTGCTCAAACTCTACGCGTTCCGCCCACAGGACGCGGCCGCCAGTGATCTGCCGTTGCTTGATGGGCGTTGGGGCGATGACTTGTTCAACCCCGAGACCCTGAAGCAGCTCGGCGTACGCGTTGGCGGCGGTATTGCCGCCGGCGCAGCGGCCGGGGCTGGCGTGGATTTGCTGGTGGGCGGAATTACCCTCGGCGCAGCGGCGTTGGCCGGGGCGATTGCCGGTGGCGCGCTGCAAACGGCGCGCAGTTATGGCAGCCGCCTGCTCGGCAAGATCAAGGGCCAGCGGGAATTGACGGTGGACGATGCGGTGCTGCGCCTGTTGGCGTTGCGCCAGCGACAGCTGTTGCTGGCGCTTGATCAGCGCGGGCATGCGGCGCTGGACAGCATTCAGGTGGCCACGCCTGTGGACAAGACCTGGCGCGAGGGCAAGTTGCCCGAAGCCTTGAACAAGGCCCGGGCGCATCCGCAGTGGTCATCGCTCAATCCGCATCCGAAACTGAATCGGGCGGAGCGGCAGGAGCAGATTGAGGCTTTGGCCAAAGATTTATAGCGACTGGTCTGCCCTCTTCGCGAGCAAGCCCGCTCCCACAGGTTGATCGCATTCCTTCAGGAGGAACACGGTCAACCTGTGGGAGCGGGCTTGCTCGCGAATGCAGCACCTCGGTTCAACGGCTTACACACAAGCAGTCGCGCCGCTTTCTCTCCCCGCACGATCATCTATGCGTGGTTTCTGCCTCCTCCAAAAGCTGCACGATATTGCGCTCGGCCAGCGCCGGGCCGACGCTCATGCCGACGCCGCTGTGCATCAGCGCCACACTCAAGCCCGGTGCGGGGCGCAGGAACGAAAACGGCGCCGGCCCGCGAGCACCATAGACGCCCTGCCAGCGCTCGATCACTTGCACCTTGCAGCCCAGCGTCTGCTCGGCCAGTTCGAGCATCCAGTTGTCGATCTGCTCGGCGTTGAACGGTGAAGCATCGCTGCCGTAATGATGCGAATCGCCAATGATCAGTTCACCATAGGGGGTCGGGCTGATCAGCAGGTGAATGCCGTTGGCGTGCAGGTGTGGCTGATCGCGACAGATCTGTGCCTGCACCGCCGCTGCTTCCGGCAAATCGGCGAACGCGCCGTAGTGCACACAGCTCAAACCGGTGAGCACAGCGTGTTGCAGATTCAGCTCGATTTGCGGTTTTGCGCGGAGCATCTGTAGCTGGCAGATTCGCGGCTCGAGTGCGGCGATCGGCTCGGCCAGCAGGGTTTGATAGTCGTGACCGGAACAGACGATGATTTGCGGCGCAGTGAAGTCGCCGGCAGTGCTGCGCAGACGTCCCGACTCGATGTCGCGCACCAGTGTGGAAAAGTGAAACTCGACGTCGAGGTCGCGCCGCAGGTAGTCGATCAGTGCCGGAATCGCCTCACGCGAATACAGCTGTTGATCGTCGATACCGTGCAGCGCCGCGCGGTGATGGCTGAACTGGCCGTTGTACAGATCAGGCAGGGCGGCGCCGCGCAGCAGGTCAACGTTGTAGCCGTGCTCGATTGCGCGGCCAGCACAGAAGGCTTCAAGCAGTTGCTCTTCGGCTTCGGTACGGGCGAACAGGTATGAGCCGTTGCGCTTGATCTGCAGGCCGGCAAGTTGCGCCCAGTCGCCCCAGATTTCGCGGCTGGCCTTGGCCAGCTCCAGCATCGTGCCGGGTGGCTGGCCGGTGACCAATGCCTGGCCGAAGTTGCGCACCGAGGCGCCGAGGGGGATGGCGGTGCGTTCGAACACCGCGACGTTGAGGCCGCGTTTAGCGGCGGCATAGGCGTGAGAGAGGCCGAGGATGCCGGCGCCGACGATGAGCAGGTCTTTGTGGTGTGTCATTTGGATTTTTCCTGAATTCAGAACCGCCATCGCGAGCAGGCTCACTCCTACAGGGGAACGCATTCCAATTGTAGGAGTGAGCCTGCTCGCGATGAGGCCCTGTCAGCCTGCGAAGATTTACTTGGCAGCCACTTTCTCGGACTTGCCGTCATAGCGCTTGCGCCATTCAGCCAGGATCGCGTCGCGGTTCTTCGACGCCCAGGCAAAGTCATTTTTGATCAGGCGCTGCTCATAATCGGCGGGCAATTCGGTCTGCGGCTTGGCGATCCCCGGCTGGGCGAGCACGGCGAAGTTTTCTTTGTACAAATCCATCGCCTCGGCACTCGCCGAAAAATCAGCCAGCTTTTTCGCCGCTTCTTCATGCGGCGTGCCTTTGATCACTGCTGTCGCTTCGATCTCCCAGCCCAGGCCTTCTTTCGGCAGGATGATGTCCAGCGGCGCGCCCTGGCGCTTCAACTGTACGGCTGGGTACTCAAAGGAAATGCCGATTGGAAATTCGCCCGCTGCCGCCAGTTTGCAAGGCTTGGAACCGGAGTGAACGTACTGGCCGATGTTCTGGTGCAGACCGTCCATATAGGCCCAGCCCTGCGGCTCGCCGAAGGTTTGCAGCCAGGCGCTGACGTCGAGAAAACCGGTGCCGGACGAGGCCGGGTTGGGCATGACAATCTTGCCCTTGTACTCAGGTTTGGTCAGGTCCTGCCAGCTCACTGGCTTGGTCAGACCCTGCTTCTCGGCTTCGACGGTATTGAAGCAGATCGTCGCGGCCCAGACATCCATGCCGACCCACGCCGGCGGGTTGGCGGCGTCGCGGTAGTTCGCGCCGATCTTGCCCAGATCCTTCGGCGCGTAGCTTTGCAGCATGCCTTGCTGATCAAGGATCGCCAGGCTGGACGCCGCCAGGCCCCACACCGCATCCGCCTGCGGCCGGGCTTTTTCAGCCAGCAGTTTGGCGGTGATGATTCCGGTGGAATCGCGCACCCATTTGATCCCGATGTCCGGGTTGGCCTTTTCAAAGGCTTCCTTGTAGGACTTCAGTTGCTCGGCTTCGAGGGCGGTGTACACCGTCAACTCGGTTTTTGCCGCGAAGGCATTCAGGCTGAACGTCGCGAGCACAGCAGCGGCCAGGGCCATAGGCTTGAACATGAGCGGATTCCTGTCTTGAGCGTTGAAGGTGATTTCAGTGACCGGGCGCGGTTTGCCGCCAGGCCTGGGAACGGCGCAGCAAGCCGCGCGAAGCCCACGCCAGCAGCAACGACACGCCCGCCGAGGTGAACAGAATCAGAGTCGACATCGCCGCCGCGCCGCCAACGTTGCCGGCGTCGTCCATGTTCAGCACCGCCACTGCGGCAAGGATGGTGTCGGGGCTGTAGAGGAAAATCGCCGCCGACACCGTGGTCATCGCCGAGACGAACAGGTAGCGCACGATATCCAGCAGCGCCGGCAGGCAGATCGGCGCGGTCACGCGCATGAAGTGGCGGTACAGCGGCGCCTTGAGCGACAGCGCGGCGGCTTCGAACTCGGCGTCGAGTTGGCGCAGCGCGGTGGTCGCGGTCATTTGCGCGGTGGTCAAATAATGCGCAATGGTGCAGACGATCAGCAGCGTCATCGTCCCGTATAGAACGTGCAACGGGTTGCCGCTGAGATTGAAGAAGAACACGTAACCCAACCCAAGCACCAAACCCGGCACCGCCATCGGTACAAAACTGAGCATGCGCAAGGTCAGGTTCAGCCCGGGTTGGGTGCGGGTTTTCTCCATCAGATAAGCGCCAGTGAAGATCAGCACGCTGCCAATCAGTGCCGTGCCCAACGCCATCGTCAAACTGTTGCTGTAGGCGAGCCAGCCACCGCCGGCGGTCTCGTTGAACTGATAGTGGTTGAGCGACAGCGACAGGTTGTATGGCCAGAACTTCACCAAGGATGAGAACACCGCCATGCCGAACACCAGCAACAGCGCGGCGCTGATCAACAAGACAATCGCCAGGTAGCAACCATCGCGCAGCTTGGACGGCAGCGGTTTGAACACCTGTGCGCGTCCGCTCATGGAATCGCCGTGTCGACGACGCAGCCAGGCATCGACGCCGAAACTGAACAGTGCCGGCAGCAGCAACACCATGCCGATCAACGCGCCGCGCCCGAATTGCTGCTGACCGACCACGGCTTTATAGGCTTCCAGCGCCAGCACTTGATAGTCGCCACCGACCACCACCGGCACCCCGAAATCGGTGATGGTCAGGGTGAACACCAGACAGAACGCGGCAAACACCGCTTGGCGCGTCGCTGGCCAGGTAATGCTGCGAAACGCCTTGGCCGGACTGGCGCCCATGCTCGACGCCGCATCGAACAATCGCGCATCGGCCAGCGACAACGCCGAGAGCAAAATCATCAGCGCATGGGGAAAGGTGTAAATCACCTCGCCCAGCACAATCCCCCAGAACCCGTAGATATTGTCCGAGAGCAGCCCGCGCAGCAGGCCCTGGTTGCCGAACAGATAGACCAGCGCAATCCCCGGCAGCATCGATGGCGCCATCAGCGGCAACAGGGAAATCCCGCGCCAGACGCCCTTGGCCGGAATCAGCGTGCGTTGCAGCGCGTAGGCAAACAGGTAGGCCAGCGGTACGACGATGGCGGCGACGCTGAGGGAAACTTTCAGGCTGTTGCCGAGCAGCCAGTGGAAATTTGCGCTGGTCACCAGTGTTTTCGCCGCGAGCCAGCCACCGCCCTGCCCGGCGTCATTGCTGAAGCCGCGCCAGAAGATTGCCAGCAATGGCAGCAGTACGGCGAGGCCGAGCAATACCAGCAGGAGTATTTTGCCGCCGACCACGAACAGGCGATCGCCGATCTCGGCGCGGGACGTCGGCCGTACCCGCTTGTCCGGCAGCGGCAAGGCGATCGGGGCGCTCATCAGGCGAACACCTGCAAGCTGCGCGGCGGCAAGGCGACCATGATCTGCTGGGCGCCGAGGCGTGGCATGGCTTCCGGCGCCAATTCGGCGAGCAGCGCATGGCCCGGCAGTTGATCAAGTTCGAAGCTCATGCGGCAGCGGTTGCCGAGGAAGGTGATCTCGCGAACCTTGGCCGGGAACAGGTTTTCTTCATGCACCAGCGGATTGACGTTGATCGCTTCCGGGCGGCAAAACAGTCGGCCCGACGCGCTCTGCACGCTGCCATCGGCCAGGCGCAGCTTCATGCCGCCGACCTGGGCGTGGCTGTCACTGCTGCGCTGGAACGGCAGCCAGTTACCCTGCCCGACGAACTCGGCAACAAACGGCGTGGCCGGACGGTTGTAAATTTCCTGCGGCGTGGCGTATTGCTCGACGCGGCCATTGTTCATCACCGCAATGCGGTCGGCCATCAGCATCGCTTCGTCCTGATTGTGCGTGACCATCAGGGTGGTGATGCCGAGGTTGCGTTGCAGCTGGCGCAGCTCGGTGCACAGATGCTCGCGGACCCGCGCGTCGAGGGCCGACATCGGTTCATCCAGCAACAGCAGCGACGGGGCCGGCGCCAACGCTCGGGCCAGGGCAACGCGCTGTTGCTGGCCGCCGGACAATTGCCCGGGGTACTTTTTCTCGCTGCCGCTGAGGCCGACCAGTTCCAGCATCTGACCGACGCGACGGCGCACTTCGTCGCGACCGCTGCCGGCGAGGCCGTAGGCAATGTTCGCTTCGACGGTCAGATTGGGGAACAGCGCGTAGGACTGGAACAAAATCCCGTAGTCCCGGGCCTGCGGGGCGAGGTGTGAAACGTCGCGCTCGCCCAGATACAACTCGCCGCTGTCCTGCTTCTCCAGCCCGGCGATGCAGCGCAGCAGCGTGGTCTTGCCACAGCCCGACGGGCCGAGCAGACACACCAGTTCACCGGCGGCGACATCAAGGGAGACATTATCCAGCGCGGTGAAGGCGCCGAAGCGCTTTTGCACGCCGCGCACTTTCATCGGCGCGCCGGGATGGGTCAGGGCAGTGGCAAAGGCAGGATTCATGGACAAACCTCATCAAGCAGATGGGGCCAATCCTAGAGCTGTAATGCGTCCGTCATGTGGCAGTGAGGCAAAAACGGCCGATAGTGGTATTCGGGGATTTTCGTTCAAATGAAGCGTTGCCCGCATTGGCGCCATCGCGAGCAGGCTCACTCCTACAGGGGGAACGCATTCCCACTGTAGGAGTGAGCCTGCTCGCGATGAGGCCAGTCGGCACACTCGAAAATTCAGGCGGGGGACATCTCTTGGGCCAAGCCGAGGAATGCCGCCGGCAACCGCGCCCCTTTGCGCTCCTTGAGGCAATACAGATACTCCGGAATCTGCGGCGCATTCTCGATGGTCAGCACGCGCAGTTGCGGATCGTGCGGCACTTCCTGGCGGGCAATGATGCTGATGCCGATATTGCGCAGCACCGCCTCGCGGATCGACTCGCGGCTGCCGATCTCCAGCAGCGGTCCGAAACTGACCCCGGCACTGGCCAGCAACTCTTCGGTCAGCCGCCGCGTGGTCGAACCCGATTCACGCATCAACAGCGTATGCCCGGCCAGAGCACTCAATGTCACATGCTGCTGCGCCGCCAGCGGATGATTACGGTGCACCGCCAGCACCAGCGGATCAGTGCCCAGCACCCGACGAATCAACCGTGCATCGTCGAGCAATTGCGACGAAGCGGCGACGTCAACGCGATAATCCTCCAGCGCCTCGAGTACCTGCTGCGAGTTGCCGATTTCCACCGACACTTCCACCTGCGGCAAACGCTCGCGAAAGGTTTTTACCAGATCAAGGATGTAATACGGCGCGGTGGCGGCAATGCGCAACGTGCCCTGCACCTGGCCGCTGTTGCGCAGAAAGAACTCGATGTCCGCTTCTTGCTGCAACAGCGCTTTGACCATCGGCAGCAAGCGCGCACCTTCATCAGTGACACTCAGGCGGCGGCCGCCACGGTAGAACAACTCCACCGAATACTGGCTCTCCAGGTTACGGATCTGCGTGGTCACGGTCGGTTGGCTGAGGCCGAGTTTCTTCGCCGCCAGCGTGATGCTGCCCAGGCGGGCGACCCTGTAGAACGCTTTCAGCTCGGCACTCAGCACAACCATCCCTCATTGTTTATTTGCGCAGCAGACGCAAACCGTTGAACACCACCAGCAGGCTCACGCCCATGTCGGCGAACACCGCCATCCACATGGTGGCGAGTCCGGCGAAGGTTACCCCAAGAAAGATCGCCTTGATCACCAAAGCCAGGGCGATGTTCTGTTTCAAGATGCTGGCGGTATTGCGCGACAGGCTGATGAATGCCGGGATCTTGCGCAGATCATCATCCATCAGGGCGACATCGGCGGTTTCGATCGCCGTATCGGTACCGGCCGCAGCCATGGCGAAACCAATCTCGGCGCGGGCCAATGCCGGAGCGTCGTTGATGCCGTCACCGACCATGCCGACTCGGTGGCCCTGCTTGTACAGATTTTCGATGGCTTGCAGTTTGTCGGTCGGCAGCAAGTCGCCCCGCGCTTCGTCGATACCGACTTGGGCGGCAATCGCTTGGGCAGTGTGGACGTTGTCGCCGGTGAGCATCAGGGTTTTCACTCCGAGTTCATGCAATTGGCGAATCGCCTCGCGACTGCTTTCCTTGACGGTGTCGGCCACTGCAAACAACGCCAACGGGCCGGACGGGTCCAACAGCAACACCACTGTTTTGCCCTGTTTCTCCAACGCAAACAGCTTTTCTTCAAGCTGCGGCGAACACAGCCCCAGTTCTTCGACCAGACGATGGTTGCCCAAGTGATAGGTCTGACCGTTGATCTCACCTTTGACGCCGCGACCGCCAAGCGCTGTGAAGTTATCCACAGTGAGCATTTCAAGATTTTTATCCACAGCGGCGTTGGCGATGGCCAGCGACACCGGGTGATCGGAGCGCCCGGCCAAGGCAGCGGCAATTGCCGGCGCTGTGGCATCGGCGGTCGAGTCGAGCGACAGGTAGTCGGTCTGCACCGGTTTGCCGTGAGTGATCGTCCCGGTTTTATCCAGCGCCAGGTAATCGAGCTTGAATCCGCCCTCCAGGTACACGCCGCCCTTGACCAAAATGCCTTTGCGCGCCGCCGCAGCAAGACCGCTGACGATGGTCACCGGCGTGGAAATCACCAGCGCACATGGGCAGGCGACCACCAGCAACACCAGCGCGCGGTAGATCCAGTCGAACCACGCAGCGCCCATGAACAAGGGGGGTACGATCGCCACGGCCAAGGCAAAGACAAACACCACGGGCGTGTAGATTTTCGAGAATTGATCGACGAAGCGCTGGGTCGGTGCCCGCGCGCCCTGGGCCTGTTCAACGGCATGAATGATCCGCGCCAGAGTCGAGTTGTTGGCTGCGGCGGTAACGGTGTACTCCAGCGAACCGGCCTGGTTGATGGTACCGGCAAAGACTTTGTCGCCGATGGTCTTCTCTACCGGCAGGCTTTCACCGGTGATCGGCGCCTGGTCGATGGTCGAACTGCCACTGGCTACTTCGCCGTCGAGGGCGATGCGCTCGCCGGGTTTCACCCGCACACGGGCGCCGAGTTCAACGCTTTTCACCTCTTGTTCGAGCCAGTTGCCGTCGGCCTGCAACACCGTCGCCTGCTCCGGGGTCATCTGCATCAGACCGCTGATCGCATTGCGCGCGCGGTCCAGCGAGCGCGCTTCGATCAACTCGGCGACGGTAAAGAGGAACATCACCATCGCCGCTTCTGGCCATTGGCCAATGAGGATTGCGCCCGTTACGGCGATGCTCATTAATGCATTGATGTTGAGGTTGCGGTTCTTCAGGGCGATCCAGCCCTTTTTGTAAGTGCCGAGGCCACCGCCAAGAATCGACACCAGTGCTACGACCGCCACCACCCAGTCCGGCGCGGCGTTGGTGAAGTGGATAACTTCGGCTGCCAGCGCGGTCACGCCAGACAGCGCCAGTGGCCACCAGTGCTTTTTCACTGGCGTCGAGGCCGGCGCGTCGACGCCCGCCTCCAAAGGTTCGGCGTGCATGCCGAGGGATTTGATCGCCGCAGTGATCGGTGCGGTGTCCGCCAGGTTATGGGTCACGCCGAGTACACGGTTGATCAGGTTGAATTCCAGCTGCTGAACGCCGGCCAGTTTACCGAGCTTGTTCTGGATCAGCGTCTGCTCGGTCGGGCAATCCATGGCTTCGATGCGGAAACTGCTCAGCCGCGCATCGGCGCTGGTCTTTTCACTCAGTTGCACCAGTGCGGGCGCTGCGGCTTTCGACGAGCAGCAGGCGTCTTCGTGCGAATGAACCGGGGCCGGCGCAGCGGCTTTCGAACCACAGCAAGAGTCGCCGCCATGCGCATGTTTATGCACGGGCTGCGCTTTATGACTGTGATCGTGCCCGTCGCCGGGCTTGTGGGTGTGCAGGGAATCGCTCATTGGTCGCGTCCATGAAGGTGCCTGTTGCCAAGTAAAGACCCTGTAGCCACTATAGGGTCAAGCACCCTTTTGGAGATTGCCGCAATGAAGATTGGAGAACTGGCCAGACTCACCGACTGCGCCGTAGAAACCATCCGCTACTACGAGCGCGAAAACCTGCTGCCGGAACCGGCCCGCAGCGACGGCAACTACCGCGTCTACACCCAGGCCCACGCCGAGCGCCTGACCTTCATCCGCAACTGCCGCACCCTCGACATGACCCTCGAAGAAATCCGCAGCCTGCTCGCCCTGCGCGACAGCCCGCAGGATCAGTGCGAGAGCGTCAACGCGTTGATCGACGAGCATATTCAACATGTGAAGGCGCGGATTGACGGGTTACTGGCCTTGCAGACGCAACTGCTCGAACTGCGCCAGCGTTGTGGCGAAGGGCCGGAGGCGGATCAATGCGGGATTTTGCAGCGGCTGGAAGTGAGTGGCGGGGTTGTTGCGACGGAGGTTGAGCATTCCCACGTAGGGCGCAGTCACGGCCACTAAGAAACGCACAGACCCCAATGTGGGAGCGGGCTTGCTCGCGAAAGCGGTGTATCAGTCAACATAATCGTAATCTGACACACCGCTTTCGCGAGCAAGCCCGCTCCCACAGGGGCACTGCGTTGTGGCTCAGACCGCCATCGGCGCGGTCATTGGCGGGTGGTGCTCATAGCCTTCCAGCGAGAAATCGCTCGGCTCGACCAACTCCAGCCACTCCGGCTGATACACACCCGTCTTGGCAAACTCTGGCACGCGGTCGGAGATCTTCAGTTTCGGCATGGCGAACGGCTCGCGCTTGAGCTGTTCGTTGAGCATGTCCAGGTGGTTTTCATAGACATGCGCGTCACCGATGAAATAGGTGAACCAGCGCGGCGTATAGCCGGTCAGGCGACCGATCAGGCTCAGCAGCGCGGCGCCTTCGGTGAGGTTGAATGGCGTGCCCAGCCCCAGGTCGTTGGAGCGGATGTACAGGGTCAGCGAGATCTCTTTGGTCTCGACATTCGGGTGGAACTGGTACAGCAGATGGCACGGCGGCAGGGCCATTTCATCGAGCTGGGCGCAGTTCCAGCCGTGGAACAGGATGCGGCGGCTGCCCGGATCGTTGATGATCGTGTCGACGCACTGGCGCACCTGGTCGATGGCTTTGTACAGCACCACGTAGGCCTGACCGTCTTCTTCGCCTTGGGCAATCTGCTTGTAGCCGTTGCTCAAGGTTTGTTCGATGGCGGCAGTGTTGCTCAGCGGGATCTGCTTGTACGCCGGCCATTTGCGCCATTGCACGCCGTAGATTTCGCCGAGGTCGTCGTCGCCCTGACGGAACGGGTTGGCCAGCCATTGCGCGTTTTCGTTGGCGTTCTGGTCCCAGACCTTGCAGCCCAGCGCGCGGAATTGCGCGGCGTTGTTCACGCCACGCAGAAAGCCGCACATCTCGCCGATGGCCGATTTGAAGGCCATCTTGCGCGTGGTGATCGCCGGGAAGCCTTCCTGCAGATCGAAACGCAGCATCGCCCCGGGGAAACTGATGGTGTTGATGCCGGTGCGGTTGGCCTGTTTGGTGCCGTTCTGGATGACGTGCGAGACCAGTTCGAGATATTGCTTCATGAGTTACCTGTGTCTTTTGAGCCCCGGCGTCGCGCGCCGGGGGTCGTAGTTTAAGCCGTCGGGGCGAGCGGCGCTGCCGGTGCGCGACGATAGGCCAGCCAGATCAGGAACAGCCCGCCGACGATCATCGGCACGCACAGCACCTGGCCCATGGTCAGCCAGTTCCACGCGAGATAACCCAACTGGGCATCCGGCACGCGAACGAACTCGACGATGAAACGGAAGATCCCGTAGAACAGCGCGAACATGCCCGACACCGCCATGGTTGGGCGCGGTTTGCGCGAGAACAGCCAGAGGATCAGGAACAGCGCCACGCCTTCGAGGGCAAACTGATACAGCTGCGACGGGTGACGCGGCAGTTGCGCCGGATCGCTGAACGGCGGGAACACCATCGCCCACGGCACGTCGGTGGCCTTGCCCCACAGCTCGGCGTTGATGAAATTGCCGATACGCCCGGCGCCCAGACCGATCGGCACCATCGGCGCGACGAAGTCCATCAGCTGGAAGAACGACTTGCCATTGCGCTTGCCGAACCACAATGCCGCCAGCATCACGCCGATGAAACCGCCATGGAACGACATGCCGCCCTTCCACACCTCGAAAATCAGCGTCGGGTTGGCCAGGTAGGCGCTCAGATCGTAGAACAGCACATAGCCCAGACGGCCGCCGACAATCACGCCCATCGACAACCAGAACACCAGATCGGAGAGTTTCTCCTTGGTCCAGGTCGGGTCGAAGCGGTTGAGCCGACGCGACGCCAACAGCCACGCGCCGCCAATGCCGATCAGGTACATCAGACCGTACCAGTGGATTTTCAGCGGACCGATGGCCAGGGCCACCGGGTCGATCTGCGGGTAAGGCAGCATTGCGACTCCTCGTTAGAGTTGAAAGCGAAAATTCCCGGGCGACGCTGCCACCTCAGGATTAAGCCAGGATTGCCGCGCGGTCAAATCAGGAAGCTCAGACCTACGCAAAACAGCAACGCGGCGAACAGCCGCTTCAGCAAGCGCGGCGACAACCTGTGCGCCAGACGCGCGCCGAGACGGGCGAACACCATGCTGGTCAGGGCGATGCCCAGCAATGCCGGCAAATACACAAAACCGAGACTATGGGCCGGCAACAACGGATCGTGCCACCCCAGAATCATGAAACTTAATGCACTGGCCAAGGCAATCGGCAGACCGCAGGCCGACGAAGTCGCCACGGCTTGCTGCATCGGCACACTGCGCCAGGTCAGGAACGGCACGGTCAGCGAACCGCCACCGATACCGAAGATCGCCGACGCCCAGCCAATGACGCTGCCGGCCACGGTCAGACCGAGTTTACCCGGCACCGTTCGGCTGGCCTTGGGTTTGACATCCAGCGCCAGTTGCACGGCAATCACCAGCGCGAACACCCCGATGATCTTTTGCAGGTTCGGCCCGGAGATTGCCTCGGCGGTCAAGGCACCGAACCCGGCGCCGAGCAGAATGCCCACGGTCATCCACATGAAGATCGGCCAGCGCACCGCGCCCCGACGGTGATGCTCACGCACGGCGTTGACCGAGGTGAAAATGATCGTCGCCAGCGAGGTACCGACCGCCAGATGCGTGAGAATCGACGGGTCGAAGCCCTGCAAAGTGAAACTGAACACCAGCACCGGGACAATAATGATCCCGCCGCCAACCCCGAACAGCCCGGCCAGCACGCCTGCGCAGGCGCCCAGCGCCAGATAGAGCAGAAATTCCATGTCCTTCTCCCAGACGCATCCCCGAAACAGGAGCGGCATGGTAACGGATGCGCGGCCTTCTGCTCCACTGGCGATGGATGCACGGGCGCCGGATGCGTAGAGTGAGCGAAAAACACACAAGGACTACCTTATGTGCCTGATTGTTTTCGCCTGGCGCCCGGGCCATGCCCTGCCGCTGATCGTCGCGGCCAACCGTGACGAATTCTACGCCCGGCCAAGCCTGCCGCTGGCGCCTTGGCCGGAGGCGCCGCAGGTGCAGGCCGGGCGTGATCTGGAAGCTGGCGGCACCTGGCTGGGGATTGGTGCCAACGGGCGCTTTGCTGCGCTAACGAATATCCGCGATCCGCAGCAGCCGCCGGCGACCAAATCCCGTGGCGAACTGGTGGCGCGGTTTCTCGTGGATGATCTGTCGATTGATGATTATTTGCGCGATGTGGTCGGTCGTTCCGCGGAGTACGCCGGGTTCAACCTGTTGCTCGGCAATGCCCATGAGCTGTGGCACTTCAATGCACGGGCGTCGGAGCCGGTGATGCTTGAGCCTGGGATTTATGGGTTATCCAACGCGGGACTGGATACGCCATGGCCGAAACTGCTCAAGGCCAAGGCTGCGTTGAACGCGGTGCTGGACGATCCGCAGCCGGAGCGGCTGTTGGCGTTGTTGAGCGATGCGCAGACCGCGCCGGAGGCCGAGTTGCCGAACACCGGGGTGGGGCTGGCGACAGAATCGCTGCTGTCGAGTGTATTCATTGCCAGCCAGAGTTACGGGACGCGGGCGAGTACCGCGTTGATTGTGCAGGCGGACGGGACGCGGCGGATGGTGGAGCGCAGTTTTGGGCCGTATGGCGGACATCTTGGCGAGGTCGAACTCGTTGTTTAGCGGTGCTTGAGCAGACGCCTTCGCGAGCAGGCTCGCTCCCACAGGGTTTTGTGTCGATCACAGAACCAATGTGGGAGCGAGCCTGCTCCGGGCGGCGTTCCGACGAAGAGCCATCAGCCGATCAAAGGGCCTTGGTGACCATCGGCGGATTCATCTTGGCCAAGCCGAGATTTTTCAGCGCCAACTGCAGTGAGCTGTGGATAACTTGCGGGTTATCGATGGTCATCAGCTCAGCCAGCAACGCCTGGGCCTTGCTCAGATTGACCTGGCGCAACATCCATTTCACCTTCGGCAGGTTGGTGGCGTTCATTGACAGGCTGTCGAAGCCCATCGCCATCAGCAGCACCGCCGCCGCCGGATCACCGGCCATTTCGCCGCAGATGCTCACCGGTTTGCCTTCGGCATGGGCGTCGCGCACCACGGTTTGCAGGGCTTGCAGCACCGCCGGGTGCAGGTAATCGTAGAGATCGGCCACCCGCGGGTTGTTGCGATCGACCGCCAGCAAATACTGGGTCAAGTCGTTGGAGCCGACGGACAGGAAGTCGACCATCCGCGCCAGTTCTTTGGTCTGGTAAACGGCTGCGGGAATTTCGATCATCACCCCGATCGGCGGCATCGGCACGTCGGTGCCTTCGTCGCGCACCTCGCCCCAGGCACGGTGAATCAGGTGCAGGGCTTCTTCGAGTTCGTGGGTGCCGGAGATCATCGGCAGCAGAATCCGCAGGTTGTTCAGGCCTTCGCTGGCCTTGAGCATCGCGCGGGTCTGCACCAGGAAGATTTCCGGGTGGTCGAGGGTGACGCGGATACCGCGCCAGCCCAGGAACGGGTTGTCTTCCTTGATCGGGAAGTACGACAGCGACTTGTCCCCACCGATGTCGAGGCTGCGCATGGTCACCGGCTGCGGGTGGAACGCGGCGAGCTGTTCGCGGTAGATCGCCAGTTGCTCCTTCTCGCTCGGGAAGCGCTGGTTGATCATGAACGGCACTTCGGTGCGGTACAGACCGACCCCTTCGGCGCCACGCTTCTGCGCCCGCGCCACGTCTGCGAGCAGGCCGGTGTTGACCCACAGCGGCATGCGGTGGCCGTCGAGGGTCACGCACGGCAAGTCGCGCAGGGTGTCGAGACCCAGCGCCAGTTGTTTCTCTTCTTCGACGACCTCGGCAAACTGCTTGCGCAGCACTTCGCTCGGGTTGGTGTAGACCTCGCCACGGGTGCCGTCGACGATCATTTCAATGCCGTCGACCTTGGCGTACGGCAGGTCAACCAGACCCATCACCGTCGGAATGCCCATGGCCCGAGCGAGAATCGCGACGTGGGAGTTACCCGAACCGAGTACCGAGACCAGACCGACCAGCGTGCCTTCCGGCACCTCGCCGAGCATTGCCGGGGTCAGCTCTTCGCTGACCAGAATGGTTTTTTCCGGGTAGACCAGGTTCTGCTGGCGCTCTTCCTGCAAATAGGCGAGCAGGCGGCGACCAAGGTCCTTGACGTCCGAGGCGCGCTCACGCAGGTAGGCGTCGTCCATCAGTTCAAAACGGTTGACGTGTTCCGTGACCACCTGACGCAGCGCGCCCTGCGCCCACTGGCCGGTCTTGATCACGGTGGTGATTTCGCTGCCCAGCGAGGCATCGTCGAGCATCATCAGGTAGACATCGAACAGCGCGCGCTCTTCCGGACGCAACTGGGTCGCCAGCTTGGCGGACAACGCGCGCATGTCGGCGCGCACGCCTTCGATGGCGGTCTTGAACAGCGCCAGCTCAGCGTTGATGTCGGTGATGGTCTTGTCCGGCACCACGTCCAGATCCGCCGGCGGCAGCATGACCACCGCAGTACCGACGGCAGCACCCGGTGAACCCGGCACGCCGACGAACTTGGCTTCCTGAATGCCTTTGCCCTGACGGCCCAGACCACGGATCGAGCCGGTGGCCTCGGCGTGGGCGATAACGCCGGCGAGCTGTGCGCTCATGGTCACGAGGAAGGCTTCTTCGCCCTCATCGAACTGGCGCCGCTCTTTTTGCTGGATGACCAACACGCCGACAACGCGGCGGTGGTGGATGATCGGTGCACCGAGGAACGAGGCGTAACGCTCTTCACCGGTTTCGGCGAAGTAGCGATAACGCGGGTGATCCGCGGCGTTCTCGAGGTTCAGGGGTTCTTCACGCGTGCCGACCAGACCGACCAGACCTTCGTTTGGAGCCATGCTGACCTTGCCGATCGAGCGCTTGTTCAAGCCCTCGGTGGCCATCAGGACAAAGCGGTTGGTCTCGGGGTCAAGCAGGTAGACCGAGCAGACCTGGCTGCCCATGGCCTCTTTGACGCGCAACACAATAATCCCCAACGCCGCCTTGAGATCCTTGGCGGAGTTAACTTCCTGGACGATCTTGCGCAGCGTATTGAGCATGGCTCGGGGTCGAACTCCGTCGTCAGTCGCGCGCTAAAAGGCGCGGGGCAAGCTCTTTGAGGGCGCGGCGATACACCTCGCGCTTGAATGTCACCACCTGGCCCAACGGATACCAATAGCTGACCCAGCGCCAGCCATCGAACTCCGGTTTACCGGTCAAATCCATCCGCACCCGCTGCTCGTTGGAGATCAGGCGCAGGAGAAACCATTTCTGTTTCTGGCCGATGCACAGCGGTTGGCTGTGGGTACGCACCAGACGTTGCGGCAAACGATAGCGCAACCAGCCTCGGGTACAGGCCAGTATTTCAACATCTTCACGTTCCAGGCCAACTTCTTCGTTCAGCTCGCGGTACAAGGCGTCTTCCGGCGTCTCCTCGGGGTTGATGCCCCCTTGCGGAAACTGCCAGGCGTCCTGATTGATACGGCGAGCCCATAGCACCTGGCCGGCGTCATTCGTCAGAATGATCCCGACATTGGGGCGGAAACCATCGGGGTCGATCACGGCAACAACCTCGCAAACGCATGTCGCCGCATTGTTCCACAAAGCTTGATCGGGCGGCAACGAAGGTTCCTACCTTATGTGCACTCTTGTGAAAAGACCGTATTCTTGTCGCCTTTTTACTGACTTTTCAGCGGGTAACTGCAATGCGCCTGGCTCTATTCGATTTGGACAACACCCTTCTGGGCGGCGACAGCGATCACGCCTGGGGCGATTATCTGTGCGAGCGCGGCTTCCTTGACCCGATCGCCTACAAGGCGCGCAACGACGAGTTCTATCAGGATTACCTGGCCGGCAAGCTGGATAACGCCGCCTACCTGAACTTCTGCCTGGAAATTCTCGGCCGCACCGAGATGGCTGTGCTCGATCAATGGCACAGCGATTACATGCGCGACTGCATCGAGCCGATTGTGCTGCCCAAGGCGCTGGAATTGCTCAAGCAGCACCGCGACGCCGGCGACAAACTGGTGATCATCACCGCGACCAACCGCTTCGTCACTGCACCGATCGCCGTGCGCCTGGGCGTCGAAACCCTGATCGCTACCGAATGCGAGATGGTCGATGGCCGCTACAGCGGGCGCAGCACTGACATCCCGTGCTTCCGTGAAGGCAAGGTGACGCGGCTCAATCGTTGGCTGGAAGAGACTGGTTATTCGCTTGAGGACAGCTATTTCTATAGCGATTCGATGAATGACTTGCCGTTGCTGGAGCAGGTGGCGAATCCCGTCGCTGTGGATCCTGATCCGAATTTGCGCGCCGAAGCCGAGAAGCGTGGCTGGCCGGTGATTTCGTTGCGCGGCTGACATCGCTATCGCGAGCAGGCTCACTCCTACAAGGGAACGCATTTCAAATGTAGGAGTGAGCCTGCTCGCGATCGGGTCAACCCGGTCTCAAGCCTTAAACCGGTTTGGCCCCCATCAACGCCGCTATGGCGACAAATCCGACGCCGCTGACAATCGCCAGCGCCAGATTGAATGTCCGATTGCCCTTTCCGCTTGTCCACAGCCGATTCAGCCGAACCAGCAGCCAGACCGCACTGAACGCGGCCACGGCATAGATCACGCTGGACCCCAGGATCCACAATTGCCCCAACGGCCAGCCAACCAGGTGCACCAGCCACCAGCCAGTGAACGGCATGCTGAGCATACCGATCAGCATCAAACACCAGATAAACAGCCAGGGCCGCTGCATCGTGCTGGCCGCCCCTTCACTGCGATTACGCCAGGTCAGGGCGGCAAGCCCCAGTCCGCTCGCGAGGATGACTATGGTCGCCGCGACGTGAAGGACTTTCAGGGTAGTCAGGGTTTCCATGCAGTTCTCATCCGTAGGTCCATGCCCATCAGCGTAGCCGCTCAGCCAAGAAACAGCTGATAAGCCGGGTTGTCGCTTTCGTCCCAGTACGGGTAGCCGATTTCAGCCAGCGCCGCCGGCACCAGATGACGCTCGTCATGGGGCACTTGCAGGCCGGCGACCACGCGGCCGTCTGCCGCGCCGTGGTTGCGGTAGTGGAACATCGAAATGTTCCAGCGCCCGCCGAGCTTGTTGAGGAAGTTGAACAGCGCGCCCGGACGTTCCGGGAATTCGAAGCGCAGCACCACTTCATCGACCACCTGCGCCGCGCGACCGCCGACCATATGGCGGATGTGCAGCTTGGCCAGCTCATTGTCGGTCAGGTCGATCACCGGGAAGCCCTGCTCGGTCAGGCTCGCCAGCAAGGCGCTGCGCGGGTCGTTGTCGGGGTGGGTCTGCACGCCGACGAAGATGTGCGCTTCGCTGCCGGTGTTGTAGCGGTAGTTGAATTCGGTGATCTGGCGCTTGCCGATGGCCTCGCAGAAGGCTTTGAAGCTGCCGGCTTTCTCAGGAATGGTCACAGCGATGATCGCCTCGCGACCTTCGCCCAGTTCGGCGCGCTCGGCGACGTGGCGCAAGCGGTCGAAGTTGACGTTGGCGCCGGAATCGATGGCGACAAAAGTCTGGCCGCTGACACCGCGCTGCTCGACGTACTTCTTGATCCCGGCCACGCCCAACGCGCCGGCAGGTTCGGTGATCGAGCGGGTATCGTCGTAGATGTCCTTGATGGCCGCGCAGATCTCGTCAGTGCTGACGGTGATCACTTCATCGACGTAATCCTTGCAGATGTCGAAGGTGTGCTGGCCGATCTGCGCCACCGCCACGCCGTCGGCGAAGATGCCCACGGTCGGCAGGACAACGCGCTCACCGGCGGCCATGGCCGCTTGCAGGCAGTTGGAATCGTCCGGTTCGACGCCAATCACCTTGATGTCTGGCCGGAGATATTTGACGTACGCGGCGATACCGGCGATCAGCCCGCCGCCGCCGACCGGGACGAAAATCGCGTCCAGGGGTTGCGGGTGCTGACGCAGAATCTCCATCGCCACCGTGCCCTGCCCGGCAATGGTGTGCGGATCGTCGTAGGGATGGATGTAGACGTAGCCTTTTTCGTCGACCAGTTTCAGCGAGTAGGCCAGCGCCTCGGGAAACGAATCACCGTGCAGCACGACTTTGCCGCCGCGCGAGCGCACGCCTTCAACCTTGATTTCCGGAGTGGTCTTGGGCATGACGATGGTGGCTTTGACGCCCAATACTTTTGCCGCCAGAGCCAGACCCTGCGCATGATTGCCCGCCGAAGCAGTGACCACGCCACGGGCGCGTTCTGCGTCGCTCAGTTGGGTCAACTTGTTGTAGGCGCCGCGAATCTTGAACGAGAACACGGGCTGCAAGTCTTCGCGTTTGAGCCAGATGTCGTTGCCCAGCCGCTCGGAGAGCTGGCGAGCGTTGTGCAGCGGGGTTTCTACGGCAACGTCATAAACGCGCGAGGTGAGGATCTTTTTGACGTACTGTTCGAGCATCGGAAAGCATCACTGAGCGGGTTGGGCGGGACCGGGGAGTCTAACCCGGCTTTCAACCGGACGACCACACTAAACAGGTGGTTTTAAGGTCTGGAAAGCCATTCTTGAGTGAGCACCATTGTGGCGAGGGGATTTATCCCCGTTGGAGTGCGAAGCGCTCCCCGGCATTCTTTCAGAAATACCGCGTTCTCAGGTTTTACGACGGCTGCGCCGCCGAACGGGGATAAATCCCCTCGCCACAGGGTGTTTCCCCCTGCACCACCGCGGGGCCTATAATGCCGGCCTTTCTGCCCACCCCTTGCCCGCTTCCGGAGCCCGCATGACCCAGGATCAACTCAAACAGGCCGTAGCCCAGGCCGCCGTCGACTTCATCCTGCCGAAACTCGACGACAAGAGTATCGTCGGCGTCGGCACCGGCTCCACCGCCAACTGCTTCATCGATGCCCTGGCCCAGCACAAGGGCGCGTTCGATGGCGCGGTTGCCAGCTCCGAAGCCACCGCCGCACGCCTCAAGGGCCACGGGATTCCGGTGTATGAACTCAATACCGTCAGCGACCTGGAGTTTTACGTCGACGGCGCCGATGAAAGCGACGCGCACCTGAACCTGATCAAGGGCGGCGGCGCGGCCCTGACCCGCGAGAAGATCGTCGCCGCCGTGGCCAAGACGTTCATCTGCATCGCCGACGCCAGCAAACTGGTGCCAGTGCTCGGTGAATTCCCGCTGCCGGTGGAAGTGATCCCGATGGCGCGCAGCCACGTCGCTCGCCAATTGGTCAAACTCGGTGGCGACCCGGTGTACCGCGAAGGCGTGCTGACCGACAACGGCAACATCATCCTCGACGTGTTCAACCTGCAGATCACCAACCCGGTGGAGCTGGAAGCGCAGATCAACGCCATTGTCGGCGTGGTCACCAATGGCCTGTTCGCGGCGCGCCCGGCGGATTTGTTGTTGCTGGGCACGAGTGAAGGCGTGAAAACGCTGAAGGCTGAGTAACAGACTGCCCGCACTCTTTGGGCAGGATGAAATCTCCTGTGGGAGCGGGCTAGCTCGCGAATGCGGTGGATCAGTCAATGAAGATATTGGCTGATCCGCCGCATTCGCGAGCAAGCCCGCTCCCACATTGGTTTCGGTTTGTCAGTCAGGGCTGTGTCGGTTTCTTGAAGACGTAGAACAGATTCGGCTCGCTCACCAGGTACAACGTCCCGTCATCGTCCATCGCAATCCCCTCGGCCTGCGGCACGGTTTTCTGCAAACCCTGACGTCCGCCGCTGATGGACATAGTGCTCAACGGTCGCCCGTCGACATCCAGCTCGATTATCAACCGCGATTCGTCTGACAGCGCCAGCAGGTGCCCACTGCGTTCGTCGTACTGCAAGCTCGACAGATCACGCACGAACATCCCGGCATCACGCTTGGGGTTGTTGATCACGTGCACGGCGTAGGTTTTGTCCGGTTTGAAATGCGGAAAGCCGTGGACTTCATAGATCAGCATCGGGTCGCGCTCTTTCGCCACGAACAGCCGTTTACCCACTGAATCGTAAGCCAGCCCCTCAAAACCCTTGTTGCTGGCCATGTGCACGCCGAGCGTCATTTGCTCGGCATCCTCGGCATCGAGAAACGTTGTGTCGGCGTCGAGGTGGATCTTGATCAGTCGCTGCTGGCGCTCGTCGGTAATGACATAAGTGTCAGCGCTGATGTACTCCACCGCTTCCGGATCGCCAAAGCCGACCAGAGCAATGCGTCGCAGGATCTTGCCTTCCAGCGACAATTCGATCAGTTCAGAGTTTTTGTTGGTGACGGTGAACAGGCTTTTGCGCACCGGATCGTAGGTCAGCGCCGAGACGTCATCGTCGAGCCCGTCGATCGGCCGCGCCTCGATCGTCACCCGATACTGACCCAGCCCGATCGCCTCGCTGCTCAACGGCTGCCACAACGTGTGCAGGTTGAACCAGGCGCGCTCGAACAGGCGCAGGTATTGGCCGATCGCGATCAACGCGATCAGGGCAATTACCAATAAGAGGATGACCAGCGGTTTGGGACGGGCAAGTCGACGCATTCGGGCGGGCTCGGATTCAAAACAGGCCGATGAAATATCACGCCCGTCTGAATTGAAGCTTAATGGCCACTTGCCTGCCACGACAACCGCACAATTCCGCGATTGTTGTAGGGAAAGTTACTTGTGCTTTTCGAAACGGTAGAACAGGTTCGGCTCACTGACGATGTACAGGGTGCCGGCCTCGTCCATGGTCACGCCTTCGGCGCGGGGGATGGTGTCTTTCAAACCGTTGAAATTGCCGAGCAGGGTCATGAAGCTGACTTGTTCGCCGGTCTCGTCCAGTTCCAGCAACAGGTGCGAATCGGCCGACAACACCAGCCAATGGCCGGTGCGCGGATCGACGGCCAACGCCGAAAGATTGCGGATATCCAACTCATCGCTGGGCAGTTTCTGCTTGTCACCCGTCAACGTCTGGCTACCGTCGCTTTTCCAGGTGAACAGCGCCGGCGGCCGCTCTTCACCCAGCACCAGTTGCTGATTGCGCGGATCCCAAGCGATGGCTTCGAAGGCTTTGTTCTGGTCTTTCGACGGGCCGAGGTCGTATTTGGGGAAGTCGGCGATGTTCAGCTCGCGAGTCGCGGCATCGACCTTGACGATCGACAGCGTGTGTTGACGCTCATCGATGATCGCCAGCAGACCGTTCTCCATCACCGTCAGGCCTTCCGGATTGCTCCAGCCCACCAGCGGCATTTTGCGCAGCACCTCGCCTTGCAGGCTGAGTTCGGCGAGAAACGGATTTTTGCCCATCACTGAAAACAGGGTTTTGGTCTGCGGGTTGTAGGCCAGGTCCGAAGCTTCGTCCTTCTCCATGCCCGGCAGCGGCTTGGCATCGATCACCACTTGGTAGTCCGGCAGCCAGACGCTCTCCTTCTGCTCGGCCTTGCTCTCGAAGCGTTCCAGCACCCAGAGCACGCCGCGATCGTCCCAGTGCATGGCGAACGCCAGCCCATAGGCCGCAGCGATGATCAATAACAGCCAGGCGTACCAGCGCAGGGCGAAACGGGAGCGACGTGTGGGTTTCTGCTGAGTTTGAGAGGACATCAAGGGACGCGTTCCGAAAATTCAGGCTAAGGGTAATAGCACAAAGAGGCCGGCTCAGACGCCAGAATGGCGGAAATTATCCAGAGAGGATGTGAAAAAAACGGGAAATGGCGGGATTGGCGTGTGCGTTTGCCAGCAACAACATAAAACAAATGTAGGAGTGAGCCTGCTCGCGATAGCGGTCTGTCAGTTGATGTATGTTTCGACTGACAGACCGCTATCGCGAGCAGGCTCACTCCTACAAGGGGATTTGCGGTGGTGGGCTTAGCGCACGCTGCTGCTGAAACTGCTCGCGCCCGGGAGTTCGAGGACGATCTCATCGCCGGCGTTCAGCGGACCGACACCCACCGGCGTGCCGGTCAGGATCACGTCACCGGCCTGCAGCGAGAAACAGCCGGCCATGTGCTGGATCATCGGCACGATCGGGTTGAGCATCGCGCTGCTGTTACCGTCCTGGCGCACTTCGCCATTAATGGTCAGGCGAATGCCAATGTCGGTCAGGTCAGCAAAGGTGCTGCCGACCACGAACGGGGCAAGTACCGCTGCGCCGTCGAACGACTTGGCGATTTCCCACGGCAGGCCCTTGGCTTTCAGCTCGGCCTGCTTGTCGCGCAGGGTCAGGTCCAGCGCCGGGGCGAAACCGGAAATGGCGTCGAGGACTTCTTCGCGGCTCGGCTTGGTCGACAGCGGCTTGCCGATCAACACGGCGATCTCCGCCTCGTAGTGCACCGAACCGCGCTCGGTCGGAATGCTGAACCCGCCTTCCAGCGGCACCACGCAACTGCCCGGCTTGATGAACAGCAGCGGCTCGGTCGGAACCGGGTTGTCCAGTTCCTTGGCGTGTTCGGCGTAATTGCGGCCAATGCACACGACTTTCCCGATCGGGAAGTGAATGCGCGTGCCGTCGACGTACTGGTGCTGATAGCTCATTTACCGACTCCTGCCTTCATTGATTCAACAGAGATTACCGATCAAACCGCAAAGATCTTGCCCGGGTTCATGATGCCGTTCGGGTCGAACACTGCCTTGACCGCTTTCATGTATTCGATTTCGACCGGCGAGCGGCTGTAGGTCAAGTAATCGCGCTTGGTCATGCCGACGCCATGCTCGGCGGAAATCGAACCGTTGTACTTCTCAACGGTTTCGAACACCCACTTGTTGACGGTCGCGCACTTGGCGAAGAACTCGTCCTTGCTGAGGTTTTCCGGCTTGAGAATGTTCAGGTGCAGGTTGCCATCGCCGATGTGGCCGAACCAGACGATTTCGAAGTCCGGGTAGTGCTCGCCGACAATCGCATCGATTTCCCGCAGGAAGGCTGGCACTTTCGAGACCGTCACCGAGATGTCGTTCTTGTAAGGGGTCCAGTGCGAAATGGTCTCGGAGATGTACTCGCGCAGTTTCCACAGGTTCTGCAACTGGGTTTCGCTCTGGCTCATCACGCCGTCCAGCACCCAGCCCTGCTCGACGCAATGTTCGAAGGTTTCCAGCGCGCTGTTGGCCACTTCTTCAGTGGTCGCTTCAAACTCCAGCAGGGCGTAGAACGGGCACTCGGTGCCGAACGGTGCCGGTACGTCGCCACGGCCGAGCACTTTGGCCAGGGCCTTGTCGGAAAAAAATTCGAACGCAGTCAGATCAAGCTTGCCCTGAAAGGCGTGCAGCACCGGCATGATCGAATCGAAATCGGCGGTGCCGAGGACCATGGCGGTGAGGTTTTTCGGTGCGCGGTCCAGGCGCATGGTCGCTTCGACGACGAAACCCAAAGTGCCTTCGGCGCCGATGAACAGCTGGCGCAGGTCGTAACCGGTGGCGTTCTTGATCAGGTCCTTGTTCAGTTCGAGCACGTCGCCCTTGCCGGTGACGACTTTCATGCCCGCCACCCAGTTACGGGTCATGCCGTAGCGAATCACCTTGATTCCGCCGGCATTGGTGCCGATGTTGCCGCCAATCTGGCTGGAACCCGCCGACGCGAAGTCGACCGGGTAATACAAGCCATTTTCTTCGGCGACATTCTGCAGATGTTCAGTGACTACGCCCGGCTGGCACACGGCGGTGCGGTCGGTGAGGTTCACGTCGAGGATCTGGTTCATGTAATCGAACGAGACAACCACTTCGCCGTTGGCCGCCACCGCAGCGGCGGACAGCCCGGTGCGTCCGCCCGACGGCACCAGCGCGACCTTGCGCGCGTTGGCCCAGCGGACCACGGCCTGGACTTGTTCGATGGTCTTGGGAAACACAATGGCGCTCGGCGCCGGAGCAAAATGCCTGGTCCAATCCTTGCCGTATGCGTTCAGGGAGTCGGCGTCGGTCAAGACCTTGCCAGCTTCGACCAGGGACTTCAGTTCATCAATCAGCGCAGGATTGGTCATCGACAGAACTCTCGAACAATTCATGGTCATCCTGAGAACGCTTCACGTCGCAGGAATGAGTGTTTAGCGGGGTGGCTATGCTAGCATACCGACCCCGCAGGACAGTGCCCAAGGCCTGATCTGCGGTGACGGCATTCTTGTCGTCCGGGTCAGCGTCTGCTGGCTATCTCCTGCCATTTTTCTCCGGGATACAGGTTTACGCAGATGAGCAAGACTTCTCTCGATAAGAGCAAGATCAAGTTCCTTCTTCTCGAAGGCGTCCACCAATCGGCTGTCGACGTCCTCAAGGCGGCGGGCTACACCAGCATCGAGTACCACACCAGTTCTCTGCCGGACGCCCAGCTCAAGGAAAAGATCGCGGACGCTCACTTCATCGGCATTCGCTCGCGCACGCAACTGACCGAAGAGATCTTCGATCACGCGAAGAAGCTGGTCGCGGTCGGCTGTTTCTGCATCGGCACCAACCAGGTTGACCTCGGTGCGGCCCGCGAGCGCGGTATCGCCGTGTTCAACGCGCCGTACTCCAACACCCGCTCCGTGGCCGAGCTGGTGCTGGCCGAAGCGATTCTGCTGTTGCGCGGCATCCCTGAGAAAAACGCGTCCTGCCACCGTGGCGGCTGGATCAAATCCGCAGCCAACTCCTTCGAGATCCGTGGCAAGAAGCTGGGCATCGTCGGCTACGGCTCGATCGGCACGCAGCTGTCGGTTCTGGCTGAAGGCCTGGGCATGCAGGTGTTCTTCTACGACACCGTGACCAAGCTGCCGCTGGGCAACGCCACGCAGGTCAACAACCTGCACGAGCTGCTGGGCATGTCCGATATCGTCACCCTGCACGTACCGGAAACCGCAGCGACCCAGTGGATGATCGGTGAGAAGGAAATCCGCGCGATCAAGAAGGGCGGCATCCTGATCAACGCCGCACGCGGCACCGTGGTCGAACTCGACGCCCTGGCGGACGCGATCAAGGACAAGCACCTGATCGGCGCGGCCATCGACGTGTTCCCGGTGGAGCCACGCTCCAACGACGAAGAGTTCGAAAGCCCGCTGCGTGGCCTCGACAACGTGATCCTGACCCCGCACATCGGCGGTTCCACCGCTGAAGCGCAAGCCAACATCGGTCTGGAAGTGGCGGAAAAACTGGTCAAGTACAGCGACAACGGTACCTCCGTCTCGTCGGTGAACTTCCCGGAAGTGGCCCTGCCGGCTCACCCTGGCAAGCACCGCCTGCTGCACATCCACGAGAACATCCCGGGTGTGATGAGCGAGATCAACAAGGTCTTTGCCGAAAACGGCATCAACATCTCCGGTCAGTTCCTGCAGACCAACGAGAAGGTCGGCTACGTGGTCATCGACGTCGACGCCGAATACTCGGAGCTGGCGCAAGAGAAGCTGCAACACGTCAACGGTACTATCCGTAGTCGCGTACTGTTCTAACTGCAGCTTGTAGCTTGCAGCCAGCAACTTGAAGCTGAATAAAAGAAGGGAGTCCCGAAGGACTCCCTTTTTTTATTTCACGTTGACCGTGATTTTTTCCGAAACGATCGATGGGTCGAACGGCATGTGACCGCTGTCGCCGAGAATCAGCTGCAAGGTGTGCTTGCCCGGGGCCAGTTTGATCGTGGCTTCGGTTTGCGCCTTGCCGAAATGCATGTGGTGGGCGTCAGTCGGGATCGGCGCGCCTTCGGCCGGCAGGTCGTCGACGTCGATCAGCAGGTGATGGTGGCCGGTGTTTTTGGTGACGTCACCCGCCGGGGCCAGCGCGATGTTCTTGACGCCGAACTTGACCTTGAATTCCTGCGGGACGGTGGTCCCGTCCTCGGGAGAAACGATGAACACTTCAGCATCCTTGGGCGCCGGCGTTGCCGCACTGGCCAGCACCGAAACACCCATCAGCACACCGGCCAACGCTGCACGTGACATAAAGCTTTTCATTTTCTTCTCCAGTTTTTCCGTAAAATCCGCACGGTCATGACAACTTCATGACCATTCGTTGTCGAAGGCACTCGACAACCATAGCAAAGCGAGCCTGAATCAGAGCGTCGCGATAATGATTTCAAAGGAGTGACCATGCGTTTTCTGCCTGGCCTGATCTGCCTGCTACCCCTTCTGAGCCCCTTGGCTCACGCCGAACTGATTGATGACGTCAACGACCGTGGCGAGTTGCGCATAGCCCTTGAGGCTAATACACCGCCGTTCAATTACAAGGAAGGCGACACACTCACGGGGTTCGAGGTCGAGCTTGGGCAAATCCTGGCCCGGGAGCTGGATGTGCGCGCCGACTTCATCGTCACCGACGAGGCCGATCTGCTCCAGGGCGTTGAAAGTGGCAAGTACGACGTCGCGCTCAATCACATAGCACTGACACCCGAACTCAAGGAACGTTTCGACGTCAGCACACCGTACGGCGAGGTCGACGGGCAGCTGCTGGCGAAGAAAGACGAGACACCCCGGCCGATGGTGCTGGTGCAGGCGTTGACCGAAGAAAAGCCGAAAGCGCCGCAATCGGTGGAACTGGCGATTCCGTTTCAGAAGGGTAATCCGGCGTTTCAGGCCAGCCTTGAGAGTGCGATGCAGCGGATCAAGGCCGATGGGCGGCTCGATGCGCTGACCGAGAAGTGGTTCACCGCACCCCGGTAAACCCAGAACCTGTGGGAGCGGGCTTGCCCGCGAATGCGGTATGTCGTTCGATAATCATTGACTGACACACCGCTATCGCGAGCAGGCTCACTCCTACACGGGATTTTCGGCGATCCTTTAGATGAGGGCTGCCAGGGCCTGCGCCGCTTGCGGCAGCTCAAGCTCACTGAACACCTGAACCCCATGGCGCTTGAGCAGCGCAGCCGTAACGCCTTCGCCGGAGACTTTCACTCCGCTGAATGTGCCATCGTAGGTCAGCAGATTCCCGCAAGAGGGGCTGTTGGCCTTGAGCACCGCCACCCGAATACCGTGTCGCTGCACCAACGCCAGCGCCTGTCGCGCACCGTCGAGAAACTGCGCGCTGACATCTTCGCCATCGGTGGTGATCACTGCGGCCACGCCATCAAGCACCTCTGCGCCCTGCCCGCCGGGAATCTCCGCCGCCGCCCTCGGGGTCGGCAAACCACCGGCCACCTCAGGACACAGCGGCACTACGCGTCCTTCGGCAATCCATTGTTCAAGCAGATCGAACGGCCCACTGGCGCCACCGTCATAACGCACGCGATGGCCCAACAGGCAACGACTGACCAGAATCTTGTCCATGCTCAGAACGGCTCGTTGCCACGGCGACGGAACCATCCGGTCAGCGACAGCCGCTCGCGGTTGGCCGGCAGCACTTCGTGGGGCACTTCGCCGGAAAGAAACACCACCAGACAGCCGCCGGTCGGCTGCACGTCGTGCACGCGTCCGTCCTTGAGGTACATGCGCAACTGACCGCCATCCTCCGGCAGCCACGCCTCGTTGAGGTAAATCACCGCCGAGACCATGCGCCGGTCGTCATCGCGGAAGCGGTCGACGTGCTTGCGATAAAACGCGCCGGGCGGGTACAGGGCGAAATGGCATTCGAAGTCTTCAAGTCCCAGGAACAGGCCGCGATTGAGCGCTTCGCGCAGGCTGTCCATCAGGCTCAGATAACGGTCAGTGGCCTCGGCCTGGCCCGGGTCGATCCACTGAATGTGGTCGCCACGAATGCCCTCGCGGATCTCTGAAAACGGCCCACGACCGACCGCCGCCGGCGCCAGTTCACCCTCGGCTTCACGTTGACGGCACTCGGCCGCCAGCTCGCCGGTCAAACCGGCAGGCAGGAAAATGTTCTGCTGCGACCAGCCGTGTTCGGCCAGGTCGTCGACAATGCGTAACAGCAGCGGGTGTTCAGAGGATATCGGCATGGCGCGCATAGTATGCCGGCGGCAACAAATCCGACAGAGCCGCGCGGCGCCTTGATACGAATTCTCGACAAGTACCGGCACCGCACGGAGAATAGTCGGCTGCTGACAGGAGTCCCTATGCGCCGTTTGCTTTTTTCACTGTTGATGTTCTGCGTTTTGCCTGCCTGGGCGGACGGCCACGATCAGCTCTACAAGGTCGCCGGCTGGCCAGAACAACGCGCGCATTTCAACGACGCCCTGAGCGCCGCCCAGCAGCGCTATCAGAACAGCCTGCCGCCGGCGGTGTTTCAGGCGCTGGTGAACAACAGCAATCAGCGCTTCGCGCCCCAGGCCATGGATCAACGTGCCGAAGCGCAACTGCGGCAGAAACTCGCCGACCCGAAACCGGCGCTGGCGTTCTTTCAGTCACCGCTGGGCAAGAAAATCGTCGCCGCCGAACTGCTCGCGACCCGCCGCGATCAATTGGCGAAAAATGCCAAGGGCCTGCCGAAAATGCAGGCCAGCGACACGCGTCTGCTGATTATCGGCCACCTCGCCCAAGCGCTGCCCGCGCGCGAGGCTGGCGCCGAAGTCAGCCTGGCGATTGCCGGCGTCGCGGCGGACAGTTTGAGTTCGATGATTCCGGGGTTGCTCGGTGGCGGTCAGGCCCAGGGCATGTTGAATGGTCAGCGTCAGCGCCTGATGGATCAGATTGGCGCTGATTTGAACAACACCCTGCTCTATGTCTATCGCGACTTGTCGGATGAAGAGCTGGAAGAGTTTGCGACGTTTGCCGAGTCGACCGAGGGCAAGGCTTACTATCAGGCGGCATTGGCGGCGATTCGGGCGGGGCTGGCGGTCGGGCAGTGATCCTCGTCGCCTCTTAGACCGCTATCGCGAGCAGGCTCACTCCTACAGGGGTACGCATTCCAAATGTAGCAGTGAGCCTGCTCGCGATGGGGCCATCGCTAATGCTAGAGATTCCGGCCCCTGATCCGCTTGCTCAAGAACTCGAAATACTCCTCGCGCATCTCCGCCGTCTCATTGGCCAGATGATGGCGCGCCTCAGCCAGCAGCAGAATCTGCGGCCGGTCGAACTTCCATTTCAATACCTGCAGATTGTGCTGCCAGTCCACGGTCATGTCCGCCTGCCCCTGAATGATCAGCGGCCGTCGCGGGCTTTTTTTGGCGTGCTCGACGCGAATGATCCAGCGCGACAGAGCGCCTACCCATTGCGTCGGCAGGCGCCGGGGCTGTAACGGATCGGCCTGCAAAAATGGCAAGAAGTCCGGATCGTTGGAGTTCTCGCTGAAGCGCCGCGCGACGCCTCGGACAAAAGGCCGCAGCAGGTAATAGCTCAGCTGCGACCAGCCCCACGCTCTTGGCCGCACCAGCGGCGCCAGCAAAATCACCTGGCCCTGCGCCGGACTGTGCTCGCCATGGTTGAGCAGGTGATCGACGACAATCGCGCCACCCGTGCTCTGCCCGCACAAATGCCACGGTTGCGGCAGCGCAATCGAATTGGCTTCGGCGAACAGCGCTTGCAGCATGTGCTGATATTCCGCGAAATCACGAATGCTCGCCCGTGGCCCGCTCGACAGACCATGCCCCGGCAAGTCGCAGGCGATCACGGCAAAATCCTGATCCAGCGCCCACTCGATCACATGCCGATACAGCCCGGTGTGATCGTAATAGCCGTGCAGCAGAAACAGCGTGCCCTTGACCTTCTCCGGCCACCAGCAATGGCTGACCAGCTCGTAGCCATCGACCTCGAAACGGCCCATGCCGCGCCAGACATCGCGCTCGGCAAAGTCGGTTTTGTAGAAGCGCTGATAAGCCTTGGCCTCGTCCGATAACGGCTGCCACTCGGCCAAGGGCTTTAGGCTCGCGCGTAAATGATCGGGGTCGAAAGTATCAGGCATGCGGTCATTCCAAAGCGGTAAACAGACTTTATCGGCCTGCGATATTCATCTGTCGCGGCAAGCATGGCAAGCTAGCCCGCCTCTGAGGACTCAAATCCATGCGTTCGCCCTACCGCACCGCACTGTTCGCCAGCCTGCTCGCGCTGATCTGCGCCGGGGTATTGTGGGCGGCGTATGACTGGTTTCAGGGGCGTTATCTGCGTGCGTTCAGCGAACACACCGCCGTATTTTCCGGCGATCCGCTGCGTCTGCCGGACAACCTCGCCGGGCCGGGCAATATTCGTCTGGTGCACTTCTGGGACCCGGCGTGCCCGTGCAATGTCGGCAATCAGCAGCACCTGACCGAGATGGTCGAGCAGTTCGGCGCCCGCGGCGTGGAGTTTTTCGCCGTGCAAAGGCCCGGCAGCCACGGCCAGTTGCCCGCCACCCTCGCCAGCCTGAAAAGCATCATCGTCCTGCCCGGTTCCGAACAGATCCCCGCCAGCCCCGCCGTGGCGATTTGGGACCGCAGCGGCAAGCTGGCCTACTTCGGCCCCTACAGCGAAGGCCTGACCTGCAACTCCAGCAACAGCTTTATCGAACCGATCCTGCATGCCCTGACGGAAGATCGCCCGGTCGATGCCACGCATACCTTGGCGGTGGGGTGTTATTGCCCGTGGCCGGTTGAGACGAAGTAAGGCATTCCGGACTTTTCAAGGACAGCGCTGCACCGCACAGATGCTCTGTGCTAAATGTTTGCAGCCCGACGGGCGGCCCACTCGCCTGCACAAGGAGTCACCATGAAGCGTGCGTTGATCGTTGTTGCCTTGCTCATCGTTGTCCTGCTCTGCGCCGCCGGCGGGTACGTCTACAGCAAACAACCGACACGTCAGGGCCAGGTCGAACTGCGCAACCTGCAAGGCTCGGTGACTGTGCGTTACGACGAGCGCGGTGTGCCGCATATTCGCGCCGAGAACGAAACCGACCTGTATCGCGCCCTCGGTTATGTGCACGCTCAGGATCGGTTGTTCCAGATGGAAGCCATGCGCCGTCTCGCCCGGGGTGAGCTAGCCGAAGTGCTGGGACCGAAACTGCTCGACACCGATAAGCTGTTCCGCAGCCTGCGCATCCGTGAACGTGCGGCCAGTTACGTCGCCGGTCTCGACAAGCAGTCGCCGGCGTGGAAGGGCCTGCAAGCGTATCTGGATGGCATCAACCAATATCAGGACACCCACGCGGCGCCGATCGAGTTCGACGTGCTGGGCATCGCCAAGCGGCCGTTCACTGCCGAGGACAGCATCAGCGTCGCGGGGTACATGGCCTACAGTTTTGCCGCCGCGTTTCGCACCGAGCCGCTGCTGACCTACGTGCGCGATCAGCTCGGCGCCGACTACCTGAATGTCTTCGATCTCGACTGGCAAGCCAAAGGCGTTCTGGCCCCCGATCACGCCAGGCACAAACCAGCTCTCGCCGCTGGCGACTGGCAAGACCTCAACACCCTCGCCCGCCTCAGCGAGCAGGCACTGATCGACCACGGCCTGCCGCAGTTCGAAGGCAGCAACGCCTGGGTCATCGCCGGCAGCCGTAGCCAGAGTGGCAAGCCGCTGTTGGCCGGCGATCCGCACATTCGTTTCTCGGTGCCGTCGGTGTGGTACGAGGCGCAGTTGTCGGCGCCGGGCTTCGAACTGTACGGACATCATCAGGCACTGGTGCCGTTTGCGTTTCTGGGACACAACCTGGATTTCGGCTGGAGCCTGACCATGTTCCAGAACGATGACCTGGATCTGATCGCCGAAAAGGTCAACCCGGACAACCCCAATCAGGTCTGGTATCGCGGCCAGTGGACCGACATGGTCGTCACCGAGCAGCAGATCAATGTGAAAGGCCAGGCGCCCGTGACCATCACCTTGCGCCAGTCGCCGCATGGGCCAATCGTCAACGATGCCCTCGGCAGCGCTGCCGGAAAAACACCGATTGCGATGTGGTGGGCCTTCCTCGAAACGCCGAACCCGATTCTTGAAGGCTTCTATCAGCTCAACCGCGCCGACACCCTGGCCAAGGCACGCACTGCGGCGGCCAAGGTGCAGGCGCCGGGTCTGAATCTGGTTTACGCCAACGCCAAGGGCGACATCGCCTGGTGGGCCTCGGCCTTGCTGCCCAAGCGTCCGGCCGGGGTAAAACCGGCTTTCATTCTTGACGGCAGCACGCCTGAGGCGGACAAGGACGGCTACTACCCGTTCAGCGCCAATCCGCAGGAAGAAAATCCGGCGCGCGGCTATATCGTTTCGGCCAACTTCCAGCCCGTCTCGCCGACGGGCATGGAAATTCCCGGTTACTACAACCTCGCCGATCGCGGCCGGCAGCTCGATCTCCAACTCAGCGACAACCGCGTGAAGTGGAGCAACGAGGCCAATCAGAAGTTGCAATTGGGCACGGCGACCGCCTACGGGCCGCGTCTGTTGAAACCGCTGTTGCCGGTGTTGCGTGAGGTGGTGAGTGATCCGGCGCAACTGAAGCTGGTCGAGCAACTGGCGCAGTGGCCGGGCGACTATCCGCTGGACTCGGTCACGGCGACGGTGTTCAACCAATTCCTCTATGACCTCGTCGATGCGGCCATGCGCGATGAGTTGGGCAATGCCTTTTTCGAGACGCTGTTGTCGACGCGGGTGGTCGATTCCGCACTGCCGCGACTGGCGGCAAATGTCGATTCAGCGTGGTGGGACAATCGCAGCACGCCGGCCAGAGAGAGCCGCGCCGACGCTGTGCGCACGGCATGGGCGGCGAGCATGGCGCATCTCACGCTGGCGCTTGGCGACGATGTGGCGGGCTGGCAGTGGGGCGCGGCGCACACCCTGACGCATGGCCATCCGCTGGGGCAGCAGAAGCCGCTGGATCGCCTGTTCAATGTCGGCCCGTTCGCGGCGCCGGGCAGTCATGAAGTACCCAACAACCTCTCGGCGAAAATCGGCCCGGCGCCGTGGCCGGTGACTTACGGGCCGTCGACACGGCGGCTGGTGGATTTTGCCGACCCGGCGCATGGCTTGACCATCAACCCGGTCGGCCAGAGTGGTGTGCCGTTTGACCGGCACTATGACGACCAGGCTGAAGCGTATATCGAGGGGATTTATGTGCAGGCGCATTTCAGTGAAGAAGAGGTGCTGGCGAATACGCGCAGTACGTTGAAGCTGCTGCCGGCGCGCGCTGCGCAATAGAGTTCTGCCGTCTGCACCGGCCCCTTCGCGAGCAGGCTCGCTCCTACAGTTGATCGCATTCCTCCAGGAGAAACGCGGTTAATTGTAGGAGTGAGCCTGCTCGCGATGCGGCCCATCCAGTCAGTACATGTCTTAGAGCATTACGGCAAAATTCAGCCGAAACTGTTGCGGCGTCACGCCTAATCTGCGGTTGAACACGCTGCGCATATGTTGCGCATCGCGAAACCCGCACTGGTACGCCACGGTTTTCAGCGGTGCCGCTGTGCTTTCGAGCATCACTCGCGCCGCATCCACGCGCGCCCGTTCGACAAACTCCGCGGGCGTTACCTTGGCCTCTCGCGTGAACACCCGGGAAAAATTCCGCGCACTCATGTTGGCCGCACTGGCCAGATCGGCAATCGTCAGATCCCCGGTGAGATTGGCCAATACGTACAGCTGCACCGTCGCCACCGCCGACGTCGGTTCGGCATGTGGCGTGAGGAAAGGACTGAACTGCGATTGCCCGCCCGAGCGCTGGGTGAACACCACCAGACGTTTCGCCACATTCAGCGCGACCTCGGTGCCATGGTCGCGCGCCAGCAGGTAGAGAGACAGATCGATGCCCGCCGTGACCCCCGCCGAGGTGTAGAGGGTGTCGTCTTCGACATACAGACGATCCGCTTCAACCCGCGTCGTCGGACATAGCCGCGCCAAGGCCTCGGCATCGTTCCAATGGGTGGTGACTGTGCGCCGCTCCAGCAAACCGGCACGCGCCAGCATGAACGCGCCGTTGCAAATTGAGCCGAAGCGCCGGGCACGGCCACAGGCGTCGCGCAGCCAGGCGTCGAAGGTCGCGCCGAAATCCATGAACGGCAATTGCGGGCCACCGGCGACCAGCAGCAGGTCATAGGCGTCGAGGACTTCGCTGAAATGGCGATGAGCGTGGAGGGTAAGGCCGTTGGAGCAGGCCATCGGCCCACGCTCCAGGCCGATCACCTCTAACCGATAGTGATCCTGCGCTGCGAGGAAACGATTGGCCTCGGCAAACACATCCATGGGGCCGCTGACGTCCAGCGATTGCACGCCGGGGAATACGACGATGGCGACGGATTTGTTCATGGCTCAAACGCCCTCATTGCTTGTGACAAACACAATCCCTGTGGGAGCGGGCTTGCTCGCGAAGAGGCCATTACCTGCAACATCTCCGTTGAATGGCACACCGCCTTCGCGAGCAAGCCCGCTCCCACATGGGCCATGTCTGGCTTGTTGATCGAGCCAACCCTAGCCAAATCCCACCCGGCAAGCGAGCTTGGCATGATTTGCAGGTGCAATGGCAAGGATCGCAGCCATGCCTCGATTGTTCGCTTGGCGCGTCGGGAACAGACTTTCCCCATCAACGCCACAACGGCGTTTTCGCTGAGGAAAACCAAATGTCCAGCACCATCGCCGGCATCCAAATCCCCGACAGCGCCCTCGCCCGGGCTACCACCGAATACATCCGTGACATCGAATCCGACCTGCTCTATCACCACTCGCGCCGGGTGTTTCTGTTCGGAGCCTTGAGCGGCGAGCGCCAACAACTGGCCTACAACCCGGAGCTGTTATACGTCGGCGCGATGTTCCATGACCTGGGTCTGGTCGAAGGCCATCGCAGCGACGATGAGCGTTTTGAAGTGGATGGCGCGAATGCCGCGGCAGCCTTTCTCAAGCCGTACGGGCTGAGCGATGACGACATCGAGCAAGTGTGGCTGTCGATCGCCTTGCACACCACGCCGGGGGTGCCCAAGCATCTGCGCCCGACCGTGGCGCTGGTCACTGCCGGCGTGGAGATGGATGTGCTGGGCATCGATTACGCCGCGTTCAGCAGCGTGCAGCGCGAAGCCGTGGTGCATGCGCATCCACGCGGCGAGGGTTTCAAGGAATGCATCATCTGCGCGTTTGCCGACGGCTTGCGCCATCGCCCGCAGACCACGTTTGGCAACGTGAAGACAGATGTGCTGGTAGATAAGGAGCCGGGGTTCAGGCCGATGAACTTTGTCGAGGTCATCCGCAATTCTCCCTGGACTGCATAAATCCCCTGTAGGAGTGAGCCTGCTCGCGATGGCGTCGTGTCAGCTGAATAATGCTTGGCTGACACACCGCTATCGCGAGCAGGCTCACTCCTACAGTCTGGATTTGGGTTGACCTCGGGAATGAGGCCTACCCGACCGGCCTAAACGGTTTGCGGCGCAGGCGCGCGGCGGGCGTCCGGTTGCTTCCACGAATCGGCCGCACTCTCTTCGATGGCTTGCTGGATGGCTTTTTTGCGTGCTTCTTCGGCGCGGCGGCTGAAGAACCACACCAGGAAGGTCACCAGCGACACCGCCAGCAAAATCAGGCTGGCCACGGCGTTGATCTCAGGCTTCACGCCCAGACGCACCGCCGAGAACACTTCCATCGGCAAGGTCGTCGACCCCGGGCCGGACACGAAGCTCGCCAGCACCAGGTCATCCAGCGACAGCGCGAACGACATCATCCCGCCCGCCGCCAGCGACGGCGCGATCATCGGGATGGTGATCAGGAAGAACACCTTCCACGGCCGTGCGCCCAAGTCCATTGCCGCTTCTTCGATCGACAGGTCCAACTCACGCAAACGCGCCGACACCACCACCGCAACATACGCCGCACAGAAAGTGGTGTGGGCGATCCAGATGGTGACGATGCCGCGCTCCTGCGGCCAGCCGATCATCTGCGCCATGGCCACGAACAGCAGCAACAGCGACAGACCGGTAATCACCTCCGGCATCACCAGCGGCGCAGTCACCAGGCCGCCGAACAGCGTGCGGCCCTTGAAGTGGGTGATGCGCGTCAGCACGAACGCCGCCAGTGTGCCGAGAGCGACCGCGGCGACCGCCGTGTAGCAGGCGATTTCCAGCGAGCGCAGCACCGAGCCCATCAGTTGCGAGTTATCGAGCAGGCCGACGTACCACTTGATCGACCAGCCGCCCCACACCGTCACCAGTTTGGAGGCGTTGAACGAGTAGATGACCAGGATCAGCATCGGCAGATAAATGAACAACAAACCCAGTACCAGCATCAGGCTGGAGAAACGGAAGCGCTTCATTCTTTACCCTCCATTTCCTTGGCCTGACTGCGGTTGAACAGAATGATCGGCACAATCAGGATCGCCAGCATCACCACCGCCAGCGCGGACGCCACCGGCCAGTCGCGGTTGTTGAAGAACTCTTGCCAGAGCACCTTGCCGATCATCAGGGTTTCCGGACCGCCGAGCAGTTCCGGAATGACGAACTCGCCCACCACCGGGATGAACACCAGCATGCAGCCGGCAATGATCCCGTTCTTGGACAGCGGAATGGTGATTTTCCAGAAGCTGTTGAAGGTACTCGACCCTAGGTCCGAAGCAGCTTCCAGCAGGCTGTTGTCGTGCTTCACCAGGTTGGCGTACAGCGGCAGGATCATGAACGGCAGGTACGAATAGACCACGCCGATATACACGGCGAGGTTGGTGTTGAGGATCTGCAGCGGTTCGTCGATCAGGCCCATGCTCATCAGGAAACCGTTGAGCAGGCCGTTGTTGCTGAGGATGCCCATCCACGCGTAGACGCGGATCAGGATCGCGGTCCAGGTCGGCATCATGATCAGCAGCACCAGCACCGTTTGCAGCTCTTTGCGCGCACTGGCGATGGCGTAGGCCATCGGATAGCCGATCAGCAGGCAGAGTACGGTGCTGATAAAGGCCATTTTCAGCGAGCCGAGGTACGCGGCGATGTACAGTTCGTCATCGCCAAGCAACGCGTAGTTGCCCAAGTTCAGCAGCAGCTGCAGCTTCTGCTCGGCGTACGTGTAGATC
>NZ_JABWQQ010000050.1:0-2477 GCF_014268555.1 Pseudomonas sp. SWRI111
CACTCGTAGCTCAGCTGGATAGAGTACTCGGCTACGAACCGAGCGGTCACAGGTTCGAATCCTGTCGAGTGCACCATATACCGAAAAGCCCGCGTTTAACGCGGGCTTTTTGCTGTCCGGGATTTGGCTTTTCCTTTCACACAGCCTCTTTCATCAAAATCAATTTGAGCACTGCGGCCTCGCTTGAGGTCGTAACGATAGCTTGTGGTGGATGTGCGCGTATTGATCTTGTCCGGCTTGCCCAGCGCACTTTCGACGTCCCGCTGGCTCATGCCGGCGATGACCTGCCGGTTGATGATCGCTTCACGCCGCTGGCTGCTATCGATCAGGTTTCCACATTTATGTTCGGCGCCGCCGATGATGCCCGGTTCGCGCCCCCTGTCTTTCATGCCTGTCACGGCTTCGTGATTGAACTCCGGCATGATCGCGACCCAGCCGGGTGAATAAGGATGAACCTGCTGAAGAGAAAGCTGCTCGCCGGCTGCGCAGCTCATCGAAGTAAAGGTGACGCTGCCGTCAGACGCTTGGCAACGATGAAGTGTGGTGGCTGTGGAAGGCGTGGTGTGGAGAAGTGCGGTCAATAGGATAAGGGCTGATTTTGATGGCATTCGATGTCCTCCATGACGATCTACGCTCAAGGGTAGTCGCTACTTTTTCCATCGCCGGTGTGTTTTCTTTTCAGGATGAGTCGTCGCATTTGCACGGATCAGGAAGGCGCTCAGGTTTGTTGTGCAAGCGCTTGTTTCAGCCGTGATTTTTTAACGTTTTAAACCGTCAGGCGTGTATCATTGCGCCCGTCAGCCCCGCCGGGGCTTGTGGAAAACTTCCATGGACTTACCCAGTAGATATTCAGTACCCCGTTTTACCAATCATGAATTGACTGATTGATCCTTCCGGCGTGCCCCGCTGCTGGGAGTGGAGTTCGCCTATGTCCGAAATCGAAGTAAAGAAAACACAGGAAAGCCTGCAGGATCGCCTGGCTCAAGTCGTTGAGCTGCTGCAGCGTCAGCGTGTTGTTGAAGACCTGACTCATCGCCAGGAAGGCCCGCATCACGACCGGGTCGAAAACCTGGTCCACCGGCAAAATCTCGTCGAGTTGCAGCGCAAGCTCGACGATTTGCACTCCGCCGACGTCGCCTACATTCTCGAAGCCTTGCCGCTGGACGATCGCCTGACGCTCTGGCAACTGGTCAAGGCTGACCGCGACGGCGACATTCTGCTTGAAGTATCCGATTCCGTTCGGGAAACGCTGATCGCCGACATGGACGATCACGAGCTCCTGGCTGCGGCCAAGGACATGGATGCCGACGAACTCGCTGACCTGGCCTCCGAGCTGCCGCGAGACGTCGTCCATGAGCTGATGGAGAGCCTGGACAATCAGCAGCGCGAGCGTGTCCGCTCGGCACTCTCCTACGACGAGGATCAGGTCGGTGCGCTGATGGACTTCGAGATGGTGACTATCCGTGAGGATGTCAGTCTCGAGGTGGTGCTGCGTTACCTGCGTCGTCTCAAAGAACTGCCGGGGCACACCGACAAATTGTTTGTGGTCGACTACGACGGCGTGCTCAAAGGCGTTCTGCCGATCAAGCGTTTGCTGGTCAACGATCCGGACAAGCAGGTCGCCGAAGTAATGGCCAGCGATCCGGTGAGTTTCCATCCTGACGAAGACGCCTACGACGCCGCGCAAGCGTTCGAGCGTTATGACTTGATCTCGGCCCCGGTGGTCGACAAGAACGGCAAGCTGATCGGCCGTCTGACCATCGACGAAATGGTCGACCTGATTCGTGAGGAGAGCGAAAGCGAAGTCCTCAACATGGCGGGTCTGCGCGAAGAGGAGGACATTTTCGCGTCGGTGTGGAAATCCCTGCGCAACCGTTGGGCCTGGCTGGCAGTCAACTTGATCACGGCATTTGTCGCCTCTCGGGTGATCGGTCTGTTCGAAGGCTCGATCGAGAAGCTGGTGGCGCTCGCCGCGCTGATGCCCATCGTGGCGGGTATCGGTGGCAACTCGGGTAACCAGACGATCACCATGATCGTGCGCGCAATGGCACTCGATCAGGTCAGCACCGGCAATACGTCGCGCTTGATGCGCAAGGAGCTGGCGGTCGGCTTGATCAATGGTCTGGTCTGGGGCGGAGTGATTGGTGTCGTCGCCTATCTGCTGTACGGCAGCTGGTCGTTGGGCGTGGTGATGACTGCGGCGATGACGCTCAACCTGTTGCTGGCGGCGCTGATGGGCGTGTTGATCCCGATGACCCTGGCGAAGATGGGGCGCGATCCGGCCATGGGCGCCAGCGTGATGATCACCGCGATGACCGACAGTGGCGGCTTCTTTATCTTCTTGGGGCTGGCGACAATCTTCCTGCTCTGACTTGCCGCAATGAAAAAGCCCGTCAACACCAGACTGTGTGAAAACGCAATCTGCCCCGGTTAAATACAAATGCCCCGACTTGTCGGGGCATTTGTATTTCTGAAAA
>NZ_JABWQQ010000052.1:0-1680 GCF_014268555.1 Pseudomonas sp. SWRI111
ATCGAGTAGGAGGCGGATTTACATCCGCCGTCCTCTCACACCACCGTACGTACGGTTCCGTATACGGCGGTTCAGGTCATGCGAATAAGCCGTTGATCGTATCCAGTATCGAGACCAGTCCGAGCTGGTCCCACAGTTTCTTCGGTAACGCCTGATTCATATGTGACGCTCCCGAGTTCCACCAAGGACCTCGGCCATTGGCTGCTGATGTATGAGCACGTCCTTCCTGGATCCCCAGACGCATCAGGTTGCGCGCCCTCGTCGAGGGCTGCTTCCATTGGCGCCAGATGACACACCGAAGCTTACGTCGTACCCATCCGTCCAGCTCTTCGAGTGGCTTTCTGCTCTGACTGAGCTTGAAGTAACTTGCCCAACCACGCAGCATCGGATTCACCCGTTCGATGACGTCCGCCATCTTGTGGCCCCGTGCCCCGCGCAGCAGATCTCTGAGCCGGTCGCGTAAGCGCCCCAGACTCAGCGTCGCCACTTTCAACCTCGGCTGTCGATGCCTGCTCATCCCATAACCCAGGTAGTCACAGATCCAGGGCCGCACCACACGGCTCTTCTCTCGATTCAGCGTTAGTTTCAAACGCTGACCCAGGAAGCGCTCAACTCCGGCCAACACTCGTTCGCCAGCACGACGACTACGCACGTAAATGTTCGCATCATCGGCATAGCGCACGAAGCGATGGCCCCGCCGTTCCAATTCGCGGTCGAGTTCGTTGAGCAGGATGTTCGACAGCAGCGGCGAGAGCGGGCCGCCTTGCGGCGCCCCCTCCTGCCGTCGGCTGACGACCCCACCCGACATGACTCCAGCTTCGAGGTAACGACGGATCAGCCTGAGCACCCGCTTGTCTTCGACTTGACGCTCAACGTAGGCCATCAATACATCGTGGCTGACCCGATCGAAGAACTTCTCCAGATCAAGCTCCACGCACCAGCGGTGGCCCGCCGCCACATGGGTGCGGGCTGTTTCGATGGCTTGATGAGCGCTTCTACCCGGGCGAAAGCCGTAGCTGTAGTCCGAGAACAGAGGGTCGAAAATCGGCGTGAGCTGTTGCAGCAAGGCCTGTTGGATCAGACGATCCACGACGTTGGGAATGCCCAACTGCCGTGTTCCACCTTTGGATTTAGGGATTTCGACGGCGCGCACACCTTGCGGGTGATACTCGCCGGCCAACAGCCGAGCCTTGAGGATCGGCCAATACTGATTCGTGTAGTCCGCCAGTTGCTCCACCGTCATGCCATCGGCACCCGGTGCGCCCTTGTTGCTGACCACACGTTGATACGCACGCCTGAGGTTGGCGGGTGCAAACACCCGCTCCATCAACGTGTTCGGCTCCGCGTTCGTCCACGTCACAGACGCCGCCGATGTTTGTGCCCTGCCAGTCGTCACCCTCGGATACCGTCCGGAGCTTGGGGTAGCAGTCTTCTCTTAGAGAATATTCCACACTTCAACATTCGACGAGACTCTGACGCCTACTGGCGGCATAACCTGTTCGGCCCTTCATCGCCCCGGTTTCGGCGATTACTACGGCTTCAGCTGACTTCTGCACGCTAATCCCGTCGCCTCTCGACGCGCGGTAGCACAGTGGCAAGCATGCAGATCTCCCAGGGTAATTCGCGCGACCTTCCTGCTTATGCCTGTCGGATCTACGTCGTAGCGTTCCGTGCAAGTAT
>NZ_JABWQQ010000053.1:0-1483 GCF_014268555.1 Pseudomonas sp. SWRI111
TTGATTTCGTACCGGGCGATCACCGTTCCGCCTTCATTGTCCTTGATCAACTTGGCTTCGATGTTGAACGGGACTTCCTTGCCGGCGGTGAACTCGTTCAGCTTGATCGAGTCGGTGTACTCACCGGTGATCGAACCGATCCAGAACATGAACACTTCATCGCCGGCGACCGTTTCGGTGTACGGCACCGTCAGGGTGGTACCGGCAGTGTCGGCGGGCAGGACGCCGTCGACCACCCCGGCCACGACCGGTTCGGGCAGTTCCAGGCGTGGTTCGCCGACTCGCAGGATCTCGGTGTGAATCGACTCGCGAACGGCCCGGGTGGCCTCGAACGGGTCCAGTGTGGCGAGCACCGCAGCGGCGATCAGTTGCTGGTAATAGAACTCGGCCGTGCCACCGTTGACCGGGGTCAGATGCTTGCCGTCAATCTTGTGCTGCAACGGTTTCGCCTCGACGATGTCGTTGTGGGTGATGGGGCGCGTGGGCAGGTCAGGCAGGTAGGGCTTGAGGCCTGGCGTGGTGCCGAGCATGACTATCTTGAGGACCTGGCCTTCGACAAAGGATTTGTCGAAGGGAATCTCGAGACTGATTTGCAGCAGTGTCGGGTCCAGCGCCCCGGAGTTCTCGTCCAGCATGATCGGCGCGGCCAGCCGCTGGATTTCGCCGATGGCGCGAATGAACTGGCTTTTGGAGCGTAAATCGGCAGAGGCATCGGCTTTTTCCAGGCGGTAGGACAAGGTGATCTGCGACTTGGCCAACTGGCGCAGCACGGCGTTGGGCGCCTTGGTTTCAATAATGCTTGGCAGGCTTGTCAACTTCACGCCTTCTGAAGGTTCCCAGTCAATCGGCGGCCCTTCGACGGGGGTGCCCTTGATCCTGATGAAGACAATGTCACCGACTTTGAACTTGCTCGTATCTGTGGCGATTATCTGCACGGTGCCATCGGCATCGCCCAGCTTGTCGACGTCCAGCACGTTGTTCAGCGTTTCCCTGAGCAACGGCGCGACCAGCCGAGTCGCATCAACCGCCACCGGCACACGCTGCTCGGGGCTCCAGTCCTCGGAGCGGTTGAATACGCAGTCGAATACCTCGAACACCACGGCCACGCCGGGAGAGTCCGCATCACCGGCCTCGCGGATGACGGCTTCGGTGATGGTCACGATGTTCGGCGCTTTGCCTTCAGCCTGTTCCGGGGTCAGCGGCTCACTGAACACGAAAACGCCACCCCAGCTGATGCGTATAACATCGCCCGCCGCGGCAAAGGGATAAGGCGGCGTGCCATCGTTGTTGCCAATGGTGATCGGCACGCCCTCGGCCACGTTGTCCTGGTCGATACCGCCGTCAACAATCTCTTGGGGAATCGTCATGATCAGCTTGGAATGCCCACTGTCATCGTTGTCATCGTGCCCGCCCGGGCGAGTGAGCTTGACCTGCACCTGCATGACTTCGGAGGGTTGATCCGTGCCGCCCAAGGGCTTGACCG
>NZ_JABWQQ010000054.1:0-1252 GCF_014268555.1 Pseudomonas sp. SWRI111
TGTAGGAGTGAGCCTGTTGTGGTCGAACTTTTTTAGACCATGATGTAGGAGCCTCGATTTAAGGAAGCGTCATGGGATATCGGGTCGTTACGCCTGAAGAAAAAGCAGAATCTATTCGGTTAGTGGTGGAGATGCATTACTCCGTCCCCAAGGCCTGCCAAGCCACTGGTGTGGGCCTCACAGCTTTGCGTCGCTGGGTTGCTCGCTGGCGTCGGCAGCAGGATGAAGTTACTCAGTTGCCACGATTACAGGATCAGGAGTTAATCGAGTCGCTTCAGGCGAAACTGGCGCTACTTGAGGCCGAGAACCAAGTGCTAAAAAAGCAATTGCCCTCTCATCTAAAGGTTCTGTTCGGTCGAACCAAATGATTGATGGCGTAAGAGGTGCTATGTCAGTTCGGCGCATATGCTCCGTGCTTGGCATCGCCCGAAGTAGCTATTACATAAACCGCAAAACCAAGCGTTTGAAGCCCGGTCTGCGGTGGCTAAGGCGCAGACTTCGTGCGCTGCATAAAGAACATCGAGAGGCCCTGGGTACTCGAGGGCTCTGCAAAGCGTTGAGAAAGAAGGGGATCTTCATCGGTCGCTATCGAATGCGCTCGTTGATAAAAACTTTCGGCCTGCACCGACGCAGGCCACGGTATGCCCACTATCGTCGTGCTACAAAACCGGCAGTCGTTGCTCCGAACATACTTGATCGTCGCTTCAATCCGACTCAGCCAGATACGCTTTGGGCAGGCGATATCACCTACATCAGAGTTGGGAATAGCTGGCTTTATCTGGCAGTGGTGATGGATCTTTTTTCACGCAGGATTGTTGGCTGGGCGTGCTCCCGAACTGCTGATGCTGAGCTGGCTGCTAAAGCACTGAAGTTGGCGGTGTCACTACGTCGACCGATGCCTGAACTGCTATTTCACTCAGACCAGGGCTGTCAGTACACTGCTGATCGATTTGTTACCTGTTTGGCAGACAACCGGATCGTTCAAAGCATGAGCCGTCGAGGTAATTGCTGGGATAATGCAGTGGTTGAACGCTACTTCAGGACGCTGAAGCACGATTGGATGCCGGAAAACGGTTACCAGAACCATTTCGAAGCGGAGAAGGATGTGATGGGTTTTATCTCACATTACAACCATCGCCGTTGCCACTCCGCTTCGAACAACTTACCGCCTGCGCTATTTGAGCAGCAGGCGGCCTAATGCTCCTACGCAATGGTTTGAAAAAACTGAACCACTACAGCCTGCTCGCGATAG
>NZ_JABWQQ010000055.1:0-1245 GCF_014268555.1 Pseudomonas sp. SWRI111
GCTGAACTGGTCAAGTAATACCAGACACCGGTTACGGCGTTTTATGCCGCTTTTTGCTCCATCGCTATTGGCGACAGATAACCGTTGTAGCTATGGAGCCGCGTGCGGTTGTAATACACGAAGAAACGCACCATGTCGGTTTCTGCTTCATCGATCAGGCTGTAGCCGCTGCGAGGCACCCATTCTGATTTCAACGTTCCGAAAAAGCGCTCTGTTGGAGCGTTATCCCAGCACTGGCCACGATGGCTCATGCTTTGCAAAATGCCATGGCTCATTAGCTCTCGTTGAAACTTGCGACTGGTGTATTGGCAACCCTGATCCGAGTGGAACATCAGTCCCGGTGGGCACGTTCGTATCTCTACTGCCATGCGTAGCGCCTTGCTGACCAAGTTAGCGTCATTGATCAGCGAGAAAGCCCAACCAATGACACGGCGAGCAAATAAGTCGATCACAATGGCTAGATGAACCCAGCGCTTGCCCACCATCAAACTGGTAACGTCTCCACACCAGACCTGATTAACCGCAGTTGGCTTGAAATTTCGTTTGAGCAAATTGGGTGCGACAAATGCCTCAACGCCCCTGGATCTGAATGGATGCGGTTGGCGCTGTTTGCTGACAATGTTTGCCTCTCTCATTAGCGCTCTGACAAGACTCCTTCCCGCCACTATGTTTTGGGCCTTCAGACCTTTGCTGATCATTCTAGAGCCCATCGCATCCCGGCTTTCACTATGCAGTTCAACCACTTTCAGCTTGAGTTCTTCGCGTTTTATCCGCGGCTTGGCGAGCCGCTGAAGCCACTCGTAAAAGCTGCTGCGCTTCACATCGAAAACACGGCACACGGTGGCGGTCGGAAATGACTCTCTTAGCTCCGCGATCATCGAAAACGATCGGGATCCGACATCAAGAGAGCAGTAGCCTTTTTTAAAATATCGGCTTCCATCTCCATGCGTTTGATCTTGGCTTTCAGCTCCTGAATCTCACGCTTGTCCTCGGTAATCGCTTTGGTTCCATTGACCGGCTGTCCTTCGCGCTCTTTGCGAACCTGATCCACCCACCGCCTTAAGGCGGTAGGGCCTATATCCAGCGATGCGCAAACGTCTGGCACCGGGCAGTTGTCATCAAGCACCATGCTGGCAGCACGCAGCTTGAATTCGCGCGTATAAACCTTTCTTTCGTTCATGAAACCTCCAGATTGGCGAAATCATATCGCCCTTAAGAGGTGTCCGGAATTATTAGGCCAGTTCA
>NZ_JABWQQ010000056.1:0-855 GCF_014268555.1 Pseudomonas sp. SWRI111
GGTTCAGCACGTTGTGGGCGAGCCCGATGCGCGAAAAATGCGAACAGCGTCCGGACCGCTCGTGGCCTACAACATTCAAAGTGCGGTGGATGCCAAACATTGCCTGATTCTGCACCACGAAGTCACTCAGGAAGGCACTGACAATCGCCAGCTCGAACCGATGGCCAAAGCGGCCAAAGAGGAGCTGCATCAATCCGAACTCTGCGTCACGGCGGATGCGGGCTACTCCAATGGCGCCCAGTTTCAGGGTTGTGAAGATGCCGGCATCACGGCGTTTGTGCCACCGAATCGGGCCATCAACACCACCGGTGGCGAAGAGCAGTACTTTGATCGAACCGAATTCATTTACGACTCCGACAACGATCAATATCAGTGCCCCGCCGGTAACCAACTGACACTCAAACAACTGAGCAAGGACGACCGGATCTATCAGGCGGCTATCAGCGACTGCCGAAGTTGCCCGCTCAAAAGCCGCTGCACCAAGGCCGAGCGCCGATATCTGACGCGCCACGCCCACGAAGCGGCGTTTGAGCGAATGGAACGGCGAATGAAGGCCCATCCAGAAATGATGGTCAATCGCCGATCCATCGTCGAGCATCCCTTCGGCAATCTGAAACGATGGATCTTTGGCAACGGACGGTTTTTGCTGCGCCAGTTGAAGGGCACTCGCGCAGAAATGGCGCTTGCGGTACAGGCCTACAACTTGAAAAGGGCTATTCAGGTGCTGGGAGCGCAAAAGTTGATGACGCTGATGGGCTGAGAGGCCCTTTATTTTCAGTTTTCAGAAATACAAATGCCCCGACAAGTCGGGGCATTTGTATTTAACCGGGGCAGATTGCGTTTTCACACAGTCTG
>NZ_JABWQQ010000057.1:0-819 GCF_014268555.1 Pseudomonas sp. SWRI111
GGCGCCAGTCGCGCCTACAGCTACGGTGCCTACGGTCAGGTCACCGCCGAACGCGACGAACTCGGACGCATCACCCGCTACGAATATGACGACGACCTGCACCTGGTCTCGCGGCGAATCAACCACGACGGCACCTGCGTGCAGTATCGCTACGACCATGCGCAGTTGCTGCTCACCGAGATCGAAAACGAGTCCGGGGAAACATACCGTCTGGATTACACGCCCACCGGGCTGATCCGCGAGCAAAGCGGTTTCGACGGCCGGCGCACCGCTTACGCCTACGACCTAAACGGTCACTTGCTGGAAAAGACCGAGTTCGGTGAGCACGGTTTGACGCTGGTCACCCAGTACCAGCGCGACGCGGCAGGAAGGTTGCAGGTCAAGACCCTGCCCGACGGGGTGAAAGTTCGTTATGACTACGACCGCCTCGGCCGACTGATCGCGGTCGATGACGGCCAGGACCACCCGCTGGCCTTCGAATACGACCGCCAGGACCGGCTGATCACCGAACATCAGGGCTGGGGCACCCTGCGCTATACCTACGACGCCTGCGGCCAGCTCAAGCGGATGCGCCTGCCGGACAACAGCCGGCTCGACTATCACTACGCCAAGGGCGGTGCGCTAAAAGCCATCGACCTCAACGGCACGCCGCTGACGCAGCATGTTTATCGGTCAGGACGCGAGCAGCAACGCCAGCAAGGCCTGCTGCTCAGCGAATATGCCTACGACGATCAGGGGCGCTTGCTCGCCCACGCTGTAGGTCATCAGCACGCGGCGCTGTATCGCCGCGATTATGCCTACAGCGCCAACGGCAACCTC
>NZ_JABWQQ010000058.1:0-733 GCF_014268555.1 Pseudomonas sp. SWRI111
GCGTTGCTTTGAATGCCGTGCTCTTCCAGCACCATGCCGATGATTTTCGGCACCGTGAGGTTCTGGAAGATGCGTTGATTGATGCGGTGCGCGAGGTAGGACAGTTGCGGGCGCAGCGTCACCGAATAACGGGTCAGGCGCTTGCCCGAATCGCCTTGCGCGGCGCGGTAGATCTGGCCATGAATGCCGCTGCCGTCGGGTGACAGTTGCAGAAAGGCCGGTTTGTGCAGCAGGGTTTCGAGGTCCAGCGACGGCTGCTCACTGACCAGCTCCACCTCAAACACAAAAGGCTGGCTGATGGCTTCCCGGCCTTGCAGGGTAAACACCTGAAAGTCGGCAGAAAGCCCTTCGATGGTCAGGGCAAAGTGGGTTTCATTGGCCGGCGCGAACATCCCTTGTTCCTCGTGCTGTACAGCGGCGCTCGTCGACGGCCGCGAAAAAGCGGCTCAACGTACGCGAAATTCTGGAGGGGCGTAAACAACATCGACCAGCAGAGCTGGCCGATGCGTGTAACGGTCAGCCGTAATTAAACGACTGGAGCACGCCAGTCATCGGAACCCGAAGTACCGGATACTTCGTGGGTCCAGGTGATTTTGCGGTAGGTGAACTGCACTTCTTCCAGGTGGGTGAAGTGCGCGTTGCCTGGATCCTGGCAGTTGTGCATTTTGTTGTTGATGGCGACGATGATCGCGTCTTCCAGTTTGGTGGTGTAGTAGTGCTCTTGGGTGCCTTG
>NZ_JABWQQ010000059.1:0-533 GCF_014268555.1 Pseudomonas sp. SWRI111
GTGCTGGTCTCGACAATCACATCGTTGACGTTGTCGACATGGTAGGTGTCATTGCCCAGGCCGCCGGTCATGGTGTCGGCACCGAGGCCGCCGTCGAGGACGTTGTTGTCGGCGTTGCCGAGCATGATGTTGTCCAGGCTGTTGCCGATCATGGTGAACGCACCGGCGCCGGTGACCAGGAAGTTTTCAACATTCTGCAGACTGGCCTGCCTCAGGTCGACAACACTGGTCTGTGCGGTTGCGGCGTAGGTGATGTTAAGGACATCTGCGCCTTCATTGGCGTTTTCCACCAGAAGTGCCAGTTCTCCGGCTTGATCGATGTTGTAGGTATCGTTGCCGGCCCCGCCGATCAGCGTGTCCAGACCTGCGCCACCAAAGAGGGTGTTGTTGCCGGCGTTGCCGATCAGTACGTTGTTACCAGCGTTGCCGAAGGCCTTGAGATTGTCGGTACCGGTGAGCGTCAGGTTCTCCAGATTGGCGCCCAGGGTGTAGGAGACCGACGCCATGACGGTGTCGATTTCATTGGCCAGGGT